>JAKARW010000060.1 GCA_021819125.1 Pseudomonadota bacterium
CCAAAGGAACTGCATACCTTTCTCCGATCGTGGATGACCGCTGTCACGTCATGATCACCTATTACTGGCAACACCTCGGTGAGCCGCTTTCGCACTACCGCTTTTCGGGGCACTCCGCCCTCGCGTGGATCACCACCGCCCTGCTCTTTGCGGTGATATTTACGTTTTTGAAGACCGCCGTACGCCTGAGCCGAAAGATCCTGGGGGCGGCCGCACATGGCACAGCGGCCTGGCCCGCGCTCCTCGATAAAGCGGCGCGCCAGACCAAATCCTGGTTCCTTGCGACACTCGCGGCGGCCGCCGCCTGCTATCGCCTGGCGCCCTTAGGCCCGAGCCGGGCACTACTTGGCGATATCGTCGTGACCGCGCTTTTCGTGCAGGCCGCGCTTTGGGGTCATGCGTTCATAAAGGCCAGCATCGATTATTATCGGGCACAAAGCCAGGATGGCGCACGAAGCACCGTCGTGGTCGCCGTCGGACTTATCGCCACCATCCTCCTGTGGCTGCTTCTTACGCTCGCGGCACTTAGTAATCTCGGAGTAAACGTAACAGCCCTGCTCGCGGGCTTTGGCGTGGGCGGCATTGCGCTCGCGCTTGCGGTGCAAAGCACGTTGGCCGATTTCCTGGCATCGCTTTGGATATTGTTCGATAAACCCTTCGTCCTGGACGACTTCATCGCTATCGATGCCTATATGGGCACAGTCGAGCATATCGGCCTTAAAACGACCCGTCTTCGCAGCCCATCGGGCGAGCAAATCATCATCGGCAACTCCGATATCGTAAAAAGCCGCATGCGCAACTACAAGCGGATGCGCGAACGTACGCTCGTGTTTACACTCTATCTTGCTTACGAAAACACCCATGAGGCCCTGGCACGCGCCACGATTGTGATTGAGGACATCGTGCGCCGTGATCGCCGCGCGCGATTCGTGCGCGCGCATTTCACGGACTACCAGCCCCAGGGGTTGGCCTTCGAAGTGGCATACTGTGTGGGGGAGGACAATATCGACGCCTACAGGGACGTTCAACATGCGATCAACTTAGCCATTTTTCAGGCTTTCCGTGAACAGGGCATCGAGCTGGCTCATCAGCTCGCAGTCCATGCCCCGCTGCCGGGACTTACCGCAAAGGAGGCTTCATGAACGACATGACGCAGGGCAGCGGTAGGCTTGTCGTCGTCTCCAATAGGCTGCCGGTCGTCATCAAACAGATCGATGGCATCTGGACCTTTACCCCGGGTTCCGGTGGTCTCGTAAGCGCGCTTGCCCCGGTATTGCGTAATCGCGGCGGTATCTGGATCGGCTGGCCCGGTACGTCAGAGGCTGACCCCTCGACGCTTTCAGGATTGCTGCGCGAGGCAACACGCCATTCCGGCTACTGCCTGAAACCGGTATCACTCGATGAGCGCGACAAGGAAGATTTCTACTACGGGTTTGCCAACGAGGTGATTTGGCCGCTCTTTCACGACCTTCAGTCCCATTGCAATTTCGCGCCACGCTACTGGGATGCCTATAACCGCGTCAACCGTCGATTTGCCGACGTCATCATGCAAAACGCGCGCCCAGGCGACTTCATCTGGATCCACGACTATCACCTGATGAATGTCGGCCAGGAACTGCGCGCCAAAGGGATCCGTGCGCGCGTGGGCTTTTTCCTCCACATCCCATTTCCCCCGCTCGATATTTACATGAAGCTGCCATGGCGTTTTCCGCTGCTGCGCGCGCTGCTCGAATACGATCTGATCGGATTTCAGACCCTGCGCGACCGGCGCAACTTCCTGCAGTGCGTGCGCCTGATCGCCCCCAATATGTCGATCAGCGGCAAGGGACAGGTGATCACGATACGCGTGGGGAATCGCGAACTGCGAGTAGGAACTTTTCCTATCGGCATCGACTATCAGGAATTCGCGCACGGCAGCACAACCGAGATTGTCGTACGCAAAGCCTGCGCGCTTCACGAGGACCTGCCTGGCCGCCAGGTCCTGCTTGGCGTGGATCGGCTCGACTACACGAAGGGGATCTGTCATCGGTTCGAGGCCTTCCGCAACGCCCTTCAGCGCTTCCCCGAACTCCATCACCGCACGACACTCATCCAGGTGGTCGTGCCAAGCCGCGAGGACATCCCCAAATACAACGACCTCAAGATGGAAATGGAGCGGCTCGTGGGCGAGATCAATGGCCAGTTCACGCAATCTGGCTGGGTGCCTATCCACTACATATTCCGTAACCTAAGCCGCACCGAACTACTCGCCTATTACCGGGCTTGTGAGATCGCGCTTATCACACCGCTTAAAGATGGCATGAATCTCGTTGCCAAGGAGTTCTGCGCGGCTGCCCAGGAAAATAATAGCGTCCTGATCCTTTCGGAGTTCGCGGGCGCCGCCGCACAGCTGCAAAAAGGCGCCCTATTGGTGAACCCTTATAACGTCGAAGAGGTGGCTGAGACCATCCAGCGGGCGATCACCATGGGGCCGGAGGAACGGCGCGCGCGCATGCATAAGCTCAAGCGCTTTGTCCGCGAGCACGACATCTTCTGGTGGGTGGACTCCTTTTTGCGCGCCGCGATCGCCAAGGACCTGAGCAACTTCCCGGTCCCCGAGGAGTATGTGCCGCATATCGAGACGATATCCCTGTAAATTCCTCGCCGGATGAGGCATGTGTACACCGGCTCGCTTAGCGCCGCGCCAGCCGCGCATGCGCAGGTGCGTCCTGTCAAGATTGTCCGGCGTCACGGACCCCGCTAGACTCAAGCGCGTGCCGCTTCTATCGATCGTAATCCAAAAACCCCTGGCGTCGTCCACCCCAAGCGTGCCCGCGTCCCGCACAAGATCGATGGCCGAAGCGCCGCTTGCCGTCTGCAGCCCACGGGCCGCGAGGCGTCCGTGAAGATCCTGGAGGGGCTAAACGACCAGCAGCGTGAGGCCGTGCGACTGATCGATGGCCCGGTCCTTGTCCTCGCCGGCGCTGGCAGTGGCAAGACTACGGTCATCGCCCGCAAGATCGCCTACCTCATCACCCACGGCGGCTATGATCCCGCGCATATCGCGGCGGTCACGTTCACCAACAAGGCGGCGCGCGAGATGCGCGACCGCGCGAGCGATCTGCTGCCATCAAGCGCCCGCCGGGGCTTGAGCGTCCTCACCTTCCATGCCCTCGGGCTCAAGATCATCCGCGAGGAAACCGAGGCCCTGGGTCTTAGGCGCGGCTTTTCCCTGCTCGATCCACGCGATGCCGAAGCACTTATCAAAGACCTGTGCCGCGAGCGGTTGCATAGCGACACGCCCGCAGACGAGATCGCGCACCGCGTGCGCGCCTGGAAGGATGCCGGGATTCCCCCTGCGACCGCGGTCCTCGAATCGCCCGACGGCGGTGCGGTCTATGCCGACTATGTCGAGCGGCTGCGCGCCTACAACGCCATAGACCTCGATGACCTGATCCTGCTGCCAGCGCAGCTATTGACGGACGATGCCGAGGCCCGCGCCCGCTGGCATGAACGCCTGCGCTACCTACTGGTCGATGAATATCAAGACACCAACGACGGCCAGTATCGCCTAGCGCGCGCGCTCGCCGACGAGGCCTTTACCGCGGTCGGCGACGATGATCAGTCCGTATACTCGTGGCGCGGCGCGCGCCCGGAGAACCTGGCGCGTCTGGCACGCGACAACCCACGCCTGACGGTCATAAAGCTCGAGCAGAATTACCGATCGACCGGCCGCATCCTCAAGGCCGCGAACGCGGTGATCGGCAATAATCCCCATATGTTTCCGAAGCGCCTTTGGAGCGCATTTGGCTTCGGCGACCCCCTGAAAGTGCTCGTGGCCGACGATGAAGAGCACGAGGCGATACGCGTCGTCACAGCACTTCTGCACGACAAGTTCGTGCGCCGGGCGGAGTTCGGGGATTACGCCATCCTTTATCGCGGCAATCATCAGGCGCGGCCCTTAGAACAGGTCCTGCGCGAACATCGCGTTCCGTACTTTCTAAGCGGCGGGACGTCGTTTTTCGATCGCGTGGAGGTGCGTGACGCCGTCGCCTATCTGCGCCTCATTCACAACCCCGCCGACGATGCCGCGTTTTTGCGGATCTGCAACGTCCCCAAACGCGAGATCGGCCCCTCGACTGTCGAGCGCCTGCGCGACTACGCCCATCGCCGTGGCCAACCCTTGCTGCGCTGCTGTCAAGAGCTCGGACTCGCCCAGTACCTCACGGCCTTGCAAGTGGCGGCCTTGCAGCGCTTCGCGGTACTGGTGGAGGGCTTGAGAGACAAGACGCAGACCACGCCACCCGGCGCACTCCTGCGTGAGACCCTGCGCGAGATCGGATATGAGGGCCACGCCCTCCAGGCCGCCGGCGACAACCGCACGGGCCGTCGGCGGCTCGCACTGCTTGAAGAATTCCTGGCATGGGTAGACCGGCTGGGCGAGGAGGCTGGCGGACGCACTCTCGACGAGGTCGTCTCGCAACTCATTCTAAACGGCATGGGCGACCGGGACCGCGAACCCGACGGCAAAAGCGTTCGCCTGATGACGCTGCATGCCGCCAAAGGCCTGGAGTTTCCTCACGTCTTTCTCGTGGGATTGGAGGAAGACCTTCTCCCACATCGTGCAAGCCTTGTCGAAAGCGGCGTGGAAGAGGAACGACGATTGGCCTACGTCGGCATGACACGCGCACGCCAGACGCTCACTTTGAGCTATGCGCGGCGCCGTCGTCGCCAAGGCGCGTCCCAGGAAACCAGCCCCAGCCGCTTTCTTGGCGAGATCCCCGCCGAAGACCTGCTGTGGGACGGTCGCGACGAAAAACCGCCCGAGGAACGCCTTGCGCATGGGGAATCCCACCTGAAGGGGCTGCGCGGCCTCCTCGAACAGGGTTCATAACCCGAGCTTTAAGGTTTACGGCTTGTCACGGGGCCCCAAGGGCTCACCCGAAAGACACTATCGGCGCGCGTTGGCGTCCGGGCGACCTTTCCGTTACCCTAGCGGCAGCTTTCACGATGGCTCGCGATCGCGAGGTGGAATGTATGGGTAGAACGCTTCTTAATAAGGCACTCAAACTGGCTTGCGCGCGGTCGGAACGGACCCACGCACCGTTTGCGGTGATACTTTTTAGCATCGACCGTTTCCGCCTCATCAATCATCGCTTTGGTTGCGCCTTCGGCAATCGCGTCCTGCGTCGCGTCTGCCGTGCGGCCGCGGCCGCCCTCGGTCGCGCGGCGGTGGTCGGCCGCTGGGGCAATGATGAGTTCCTGTGCATCCTGAGCGATTGCGGGGCGCGTCAGGTCAAGGCCCAGGCCAAGGCCCTGAACGAAGCGATATCGGGCCTTGTGATCGCCGCCGAAAACCACGTCGTCAACGTCACGGTGAGCATAGGTCTTGCCTGGGCCCCAAAAGACGGAACCACCCCGCAAGAGATTCTGAATGCCGCGGACGAAGCCCTCTACGAGGCCAAGCGGCGTGGCCGCGACCGGATCGTGGCGACCGAAAACCTCGAGCGACGGATATTCGGCGTGGGTGCGGTCCTGGAGATGGCGTTGCGTGAAGACCGCGTCGTCCCCGCCTACCAGCCAATCGTGGACCTGCACACAGGGGCACGGGTAGCGGAAGAGGCCCTGGCGCGCATCGTGACCGCCGATGGCCAAGTGCTGGCCGCCGAACAGTTCATAGAGGCCGCCGGACAGTTCCGTCTGACCTACAAGATCGACTGGATGATTCTGCTTGCGGCCTTGACCAGACGCCAGACCCATGACGAGGACCTCGTGCATTTCGTCAACATATCCGGTGATCTTCTGCGACATCCACGCCTGCTCATGGATCTCTTGGCGTCAACGAAAGTAAGTTTTCCACGCAAGGGTGCGACCGAGGTCAAGCCACTCGTCATCGAGGTCACCGAACGCGAGCTCCTCGAAAACATGGACCTGACACGCGAGCGCCTCGCCCCCTTCGTCGATTTCGGTGTACAGCTCGCGCTCGATGACTTCGGAAGTGGCTACTCCTCGTTCCAGTACCTCGCCGATCTGCCCGTATCGTATCTCAAAATCGATGGCCGCCTTATTTCCCGCATCCAAGAGCCGCGGGTGCTTTCCATCGTCCGGGGCATCCATGCGATCGCCACCGATCTTGGCATCACGACCCTTGCCGAGTATGTGGAGACCGCAAGGCAGGTGGAACTGCTGCGCGACGTGGGCATCCATTGGGCGCAGGGGCACTACTTCGGCTCGGCGCTCCTCGACCAATCGGTGGCCGATCACCGCCGCGCCATGAGCGTCAACTGGGCAAAAGGCTACTACGGCTACAAAGATGTGATCCTGCCCCAACCCTGATCACCGCTTTTATGCGCCATCCCTGGTGAATCGGCCTTGAGGTGGCTTCGGCGGCGCCCCGGCCGGTCATTCCTTGCGAGGGGCCTCTGACAATAATGCGTAAAGATCCGGCAAGTGCGCACGCGCCACGGCGCGCCCTGCGGCAATCGCGGCGCGCGCCTTGTAGAACTCGAAAGGCCCTATGCGATCGACCTCGGGCAAGAGATAGAGGGCGGGGCGTCTTGCGAGCAACCGTTGCTGGACGACCTGGGCCTGAGCGATATTGACAGCCTGGGTCAGCACCGCGCGCGCCCGCCACTGCAGGGCGCGGGCGCCCGCCGGCTCGGCCAACTGTTCCTCAAGCCAAGCGCGTACCGGACCGGCGCGGGCCGCCCACGGCTGATCGAGCAAGGCCCGAAGCTGCGCCCGCCAACTCGCAGGTCGTGTATCGATAGGCGCGGCCGAAAGCCCGCGCGCGCCCTGATGAACCGCCACCGCCACGACGGGGGTCCCGAAGGCGTCGGCGGCGACATCAAAGGGCACGGGGTTCACCACCCCTCCGTCCACCAAAAGCCGCCCCTTCCAAGGATAGGGCGCCAAGAGTCCCGGCAACGACAGGCTCGCGCGCACCGCGCCTGCGGCCGGACCGCAACGGAGGATCACCTCCTCGCCGCTATGGAGATCGGTGGCCACCGCGAGAAACGGCAAGGGCAGGTCTTCGATGACCATACCCGGCATATGATCCTCGAGGAACGCCAGGATCTTGCGCCCCGAACACACGCCCCCCATGGCTGGGGCATCCGGCAAAAAGAGCTGCAAGGTCTGCTTCCAGTCGACCCCCAGGGCAATCTTGGCGAGCACCGCGGGATCGCCATACCGGGCGTACAGGGCCCCGATCTCAGCCCCTATGCTGCACCCGGCAATGGCGCGCACCGGCAGCCCGTGCTCGGCCAGGACCTCCAAAACCCCAATGTGAGCGAGCCCCCGGGCACCTCCCGCCCCCAAAGCCAGTACCAATCCCTCTGCCGCCGGCTTTGCCATGTGACCTCCTGGTTATATGAGCCAAACGGGCCAGATTATGTGGCCCACAGTGAGAAGGCATGCGTTGTCGCCAATATCTGATACAATCCCAAAAAAGATTTTCGATCACGCGTCCATCCGGCCAAAGACCCCTTACTTTAAGGAAGCTATGGATTCCAAGTCGCCTCTGTCCGAAGATTTCGCAAAACTCCCGGACTCATCCGACGCTTTCCCGTTCTTCTATCGAAAGCTCGTTGGTCTGCGCTTTCCCATAGAGGTCGCCGAGATCCTTGAGATGCGCTATCTCTGCCAGCGCGCGATCGACGAGTGCGAACGCGATGACCGCGATTATGAATGGGGGGAGTTTACGGCGAGCCGCATGGCGGACATGGATCATCTGGGCGTACAAAAACCGGCTCATCGCGAACGCCTTTCGCGGCTCTTGCTCCTGCTTAGAGATTATCACAGCCTCCATAAGATGCGATCCGTGGAGGCCGAGGAGACCTTGCGCGCGTCTCTGACCGACAACCGTTTTGCCCAAGAGCGGTCCCGATCCTACGGCAAGGGGGGCGGTATCGCCACATTGATCGCGGCGGTCAGTTCCGTCCTGCTGAGCCCGCCTGCCGTGCTCATGCAGGGTCTTACGGTGCTATTCGCCTATCTGTCCTTGGACGCATTCTATTCGCTCTCCATCCTGCGTCGTGAAGAGCGCCGCCTGAATGAACAGCTGTCCGAGATCCTCCGGCGCCGTGTGCGCACCATCAACTGGCGGGCGGTCGTGCGCCAGACCGGCGCGTTGCTTGGCTATACGCAACCCCTGGGGGGCGAAGCCTTCCGTCTGGAACAGGAGCACGAGCCCGAGGACCACTTCGTGGAGGCCGACAGCCGCTAAAGGGGCTCAGCCGCGCGGATGGTGGCGGGCATGTAAGACGCGTAATCGCTCGCGCGCGACATGTGTATAGATCTGAGTGGTCGACAGGTCGGCGTGGCCGAGGAGCAGCTGCACGACCCGCAGATCGGCCCCGTGATTGATCAGATGGGTGGCAAATGCGTGACGCATGGTATGAGGCGACAAGGGCGTTTCCACCCCCGCCTTGGCCGCATAGCGCTTGATATTGCACCAAAACGCCTGGCGCGTCATAGGACCGCCGCGGCGCGTCAAAAACACCGCCGTAGCCGGCATGCCCTTCAAAAACACCCCACGCGCATCGCGCAGGTAGTCTGCAAGCACCGCCTGAGCCTCTTCTCCCAGCGGCACCAACCGTTCCCGCCCGCCCTTGCCCACGATACGCACGATACCCGCCTGGCTATCGATCTCCGAAAGCCGTAAAGCCACGAGTTCCGACACGCGCAGGCCGGTTGCGTACAACACCTCGAGCATGGCCCGATCCCGCAGCGCCTCTGGTGTCTGATCCCCGGGCGCCGCGAGCAATCGCTCGACTTCCTCTTCACTTAGGCTCTGAGGGAGATTGACCCCGATCCGCGGCCCTTCGATGCCCTCGGTGGGGTCCTCAGAGATACTCCCCTTGGCCTGCAGATGACGATAAAACCGTCGCAAGGCCGACAAACGCCTGGCACCAGTGCGCGGCCGTCGCCCGGCCATCACCTCGGCCGCCAAAAAACTTGTGATATCGGCGCGGTGCGCGCCCTTAAGCCCACGCCCTTTCAGGTGCCGGGCAAACACCTCCAGGTCTCGCCCATACCCCTCCAGGGTGTGTGCGCGAAGACCCGACTCGGTAAGCAGGATATCAAGAAAATCTTCGATAAGGGTGGTGTCGGACGGGCTGTCTATAGCCACCCCGCCCCCTGCCCCGCCACCCATACCCGTTGCCTAGACGCGCTCGCGGATACGTGCCGCCTTGCCGGTCAACTCACGCAGGAAGTAAAGCTTGGCGCGCCGCACGACACCACGGCGCTTCACTTCGATGCGCGCAATGTTGGGGCTGTGCAAGGGAAACACGCGCTCCACCCCTTCACCATAGGATATCTTGCGCACGGTAAATGACGAGTTGATGCCGCGGTTCTTGCGCGCGATCACCACGCCCTCGAAGGCCTGCAGACGCTCCCGCTCCCCTTCGACGACCTTCACCTGGACCAAGACCGTATCGCCGGGCCCAAATTCCGGCACGTCCTGTTTCAGGAATTCGGCCTCTAACTGTTTGATGATATTGCTCATAACCTTACCCTCGATATTCCTGTTTGAATTCTTCTAGGAGCCGCTTGTGCTCGGCATCCAACTCCCGACCTTCCAAGAGATCCGGTCGGCGCAGCCAAGTCCGACCCAGGGACTCCCGCAAGCGCCACGTCCGAATGCGCGCGTGGTCACCTGATACCAACACCTCCGGGACCCGCTCCTCGCGCCAAAGCTCAGGCCGCGTATAATGCGGGTAATCTAAAAGCCCCGCCACAAACGAGTCTTCACGCGCCGAGTCCTCATGTCCCAGGGCCCCCGGCAGCTGCCGCACGACCGCGTCGATTACGACCGCGGCTGCCGCCTCCCCGCCAGACAGCACGTAGTCACCTATCGACCACTCCTCGTCCACGGCGGCACGCACGATGCGCTCGTCCATACCCTCATAGCGCCCGGCCAATAAAATGAGGCCCGGACGCGCCGCAAGCTCCATCACGGCGGCATGATTCAGCACGCGTCCTGCAGGCGACAGATACAGGACCGGGGCATTGTGCTGGCTTCGCACCTCATCGAGCGCGCGCGCCACCGGCTCGGCCATCAGCACCATACCAGGACCGCCCCCGTAGGGCCGGTCGTCTACAGTCCGGCGTTTATCCTGAGCAAAATCCCGCAGGTTCCAAAACCGCAATGTGACGATACCAAGCTGCCGCGCGCGCCCTACGATGCCGCACTCGCAGAACCCACGCACTGCCTCCGGGAACAACCCGATAACGTCGATGTCCACATCAAAAGTCCGGGTCCCAATCCACTATCATGCGCCGCGCATCCTTATCGACTTGGCGAACGACTGTCGGGATATAAGGGATAAGCCGTTCACGATCGTCTGCGCGCACGACCAGCACATCGTTGGCGCCGGTCTCCAGGAGCCGTTGCACGTTCCCCAGGACTACCCCATCGGCGGTCTCCACTGTCAGACCCAGAAGCTCGCCCCAGTAATATTCCCCTGCCGCCAGCGCCGGCAAAGCCGTGACCGGGCACTCAATGGCCCCACCCGTCCAGCGCCCCACGTCCTCGCGCACCCCACATTCGGCGATCCGTATGATGAGCCCCTTGCCGTGGATCTGGGCCTCGAGCACCGTCGGCGTCTCGATTGCCCCCGACCGCAGACGTACACGCCATGGCTGGTAATCCAAAACCGTTTCGGGCTGCATCGTATACGGCTGTATCCGCAACCAGCCCAGCACACCGTAGGCGCCCGCCACACGGCCCACCTCCATCCACTCTGAGGGTGCCGGGTCGGGCATGGCGTCAGGAAGCGTTCTTCAACAACCCCACGACTCGTTCCGAGGCCTGCGCGCCCCTCTCAAGCCAGTACTGCACTCGCTCACGATCAACGCGCAGACGCTCCTCGGCGCCACTTGCGATGGGATTGAAGAATCCTACGCGCTCGATAAAGGCACCGCTCGCCGCGCGGCGTTTGTCGGCGACCACGATCGAATAGAAAGGCCGCTTGTTGGCACCGCGACGGGCCAAGCGTATTGTGACCATATTTCCCCCATAAGGCGCTCAAGGCGCAGAAAGATCGGGATTTTACCTGGACCACGCAAGAAAGGGAATCCTAGTGGCCGGCACGGCGCCGGCGGATAAGCGCCCGGCGCTTTTGCCAAAAGGCGTCGCGCACGAATGTATACTCGTGCCCGCCTGCCGCAAGCCGCATCAGGAGGCCCTGATGCAGGTAATGCGACCGCGTATCAACGAGCTGCGCGCCGTAGGCACCCCACATCGCCGATGGGTCGCTTAGGTAGGTGGGGGGGTTGGTAAAGCTGTCGAGACCCAGTCCTACGGCATCACGCACATCGCTCGGCCCAAAGAGCGGCAACACGACATAAGGCCCGCTGCGCACCCCCCAGACCGCCAGCGTCTCCCCGAAGCCCGCATCACGGGCGCGCAAACCCAAAGGCGTTGCGACATCGATCAGGCCGAGCAGGCCGAGCGTCGAATTGACGGCAAAACGCGCGGTCTCCAGAAGCGCCGGACCGGGGCGACCCTCCAGCGATTCATTGATGATCACCTTGACGTCATCCAGGTTGGCAAAGAAATCGCTGATTCCGCGTCGCAGCGGCAACGGAGTCAATCCGACATAGGCCTCTGCGGTCGGCTTCAAAAGCACGCGGTCCAGGTGCTGGTTGAAAACAAAGATCTTCTTGTTCAGTGGCTTAAGGGGATCATCCGAACCATGCGCCGGACGCATGCCCGTGGTCGCGCACCCGCCCAAGACCATGGTCGCCGCCATGATCGCCATTGCCCATCTTTGCCCCATCGCCCCTCCTTATTGTTTTTGCAACCGCACATCACGCATTCATGAACCGCCTCGTGACCTGCGAGTACCATCCCTGCCTGCGCCAGGCACCACGGGCAGGGCGGCTGCACATCGCGGTCGCAAGATACAATTCTGGCAAAGTGGCCTCGTCCGGCACGTCGTCTTCGCGTGCTCCACGATCAGCGCATGGTATTCATTATAAAGGACGGGGTCACGGGGCAAGGCTCGCTCGAAACGCGCGCGCAGGCCTTCATAGGACTCCTGGTTACGCACGAAACCCAAGCGAGCAAAAAGCCGCCGGGTGTAGGCGTCGATCACAAAAACCGGGCGGCCGAATGCGTACAAGACGATATCATCGGCCGTCTCTGGTCCGACCCCATGGACGCTCAAAAGCCCAGCGCGTAACGGCCGCGTCTCCATCCCGTGGAGCGTCCCCATGCCCCCTTGATCGACGACCCACCGGCACAAGGCCTGAAGCCTTCGCGCCTTGACGTTATAATAACCCGCCGGACGCAACGCATCCGCCAAGACGTCCACGGGTAAGGCGGCCATGGGCGCGGCTTCGAGGGCTACAACCCCCTTTACGCGCGCAAGCGCGCGCTCCACATTGGTCCACGCCGTATTCTGGGTCAGTACCGCCCCGACCATAACCTCGAAAGGAGAATCCGCAGGCCACCAATGCCGCGGCCCGTAATGCGCGAAGAGATCATGATAGATACGAACGAGCTGCGACGCCTTCACCGGGATTTTTGCGGAGCCACCAAACCTGCGGCGTTATACAGATCGGCCACCGCCGGTGCCGCGAGTGCGCGGCTACAACCCGGCCGCAAGGTTCGCGGAAGGTCCACCGGACCATAGCTAATACGAATCAAGCGGCTCACCACAAGACCCGCAGCGGCAAACAACCGCCGGACCTCGCGCTTGCGCCCCTCCATGATCGCAACGTGATACCAATGATTGGCACCATCACCACCCGCGTCCTTCATCTCCGTAAAACGGGCCATCCCGTCCTCCAGCATGACGCCTTGCGTCAGTTGCGCAAAAGCATCAGGGCTCGCGCGCCCGAGTACGCGTACCGCATAACGGCGGACCACGCCCGCGGAGGGGTGCATGAGCCGCGCCGCCAGTTCCCCGTCGGTTGTAAACAACATAAGGCCGGACGAATTGACATCGAGCCGCCCCACGGCCACCCACCGTCCCTGACGAATCGCCGGAAGCTTATCAAATACAAGCGGCCGGCCGCCTGGATCGCTACGCGTGCACATTTCTCCCGTCATTTTGTGGTATATGAGGACGCGGCCCTTCGGGAGCGGCCGATGCCCCAGGCGCCAGCCGTCCACGGCGATGTCCTCACCGGGATCGACGCGCTCCCCAAGTATCGCCACCCGACCGCCGACCTTGACGCGGCCCTCCAGGATAATCCGCTCCATCTCGCGTCGCGATCCAAGCCCTCGCTGCGCCAAAACTTTCTGTAGCTTTTCGCTCACAGGATCTCCTTCGATCCGCCCTCCTCGGACTCTGTGGCCTCGGACTCTGTGGCCTCGGACTCTGTGGCCTCGG
>JAKARW010000061.1 GCA_021819125.1 Pseudomonadota bacterium
ACCGAGGGGTCGGAGGCATAGCGCAGGAACGCCACGACCTCGGCCACCTGGCGGTGATAGGCGGCGGGCGACTCGCGGCCCGGAACCAAGAGCTTACCGTTTTTCGTGTATATCCCGCCCCAGGGGGCGAGGATATTAGGCATGGCGACGTTCGGGAACACGTGGTTGTTCCAGCCTGACGGACGCTTCGGGTCCCAATAAAAGGACGTGAGGTAGGTGTAGAGGAAGTGTGGCCCGAGAGCGCGCGCCATGTGGCTTAGGTTCGGCGGCGGCAGCCCGAGCCACTTCTTGGCCTGGGCCTGGGTCATGGCAGGCTGCATACCCTCCAAGTAGCTGGCCCCACCGGGCAGCATGATGGTCTTTTGGATCTCGGTCTTGGTCATGCCGAGATCCACCGCCAGACGGTTGTAGCGCAGGTTGCTCACCGCATGACAGGCGCTGCAATGGTCAGCAAAGAACTTCGCGCCGGCGATGACCGTGGCCTTGTTGAATGGCAGCGCAGGCGGAGCCGGTGGCGCCACCGGGGCTACGGCGGCATACGCGGCCGTGGTCAGGGCCAAAAGCGGGCCGAAGACGGCCAAGCGTAGGGGGGTTTTCATGAGCGCACCCTTTCCGGCACCGGCCGGGTCGGTTCAAAACGGCTGATGATGGGCAACAGGACATAGAATCCGATATAGATGATCGCCCCCAGCCGTTCGATCAGGAAGTACTTGGGCAAGGGCGGCTGTTCACCCACCCAGGCCAGCGTGAAGAAGGTCACAGCCATGACGAGGATCATCGCGCGGTAGACCGGCCGGTAGCGGCTCGAACGCACCTTACAACGATCGAGCCACGGCAGGAGAAACGGCAGGATGATGGCCGCCACCATGAGCCCGATGCCCTCGTACTTGTTCGGCACCGCGCGCAACATGGCGTAATAAGGCGCGAGGTACCAAGGCGGCGTCACATCCGGCAGGCTCACCATGGGGCTTGCGCGAAAGAAGGTGGTGCGCTCCAGGAACACGCCGTGCATGGTCGGGGCATAGAAAATGATCGCCGCGAAGATGGTGAGGAACACCCCCACGCCGAAGATGTCCTTCACCGTGTAGTACGGATGGAAGGGAATGCCATCCAGCGGCACGCCATCTGCGCCCTTGTGGTCCTTGATCTCGATGCCATCGGGGTTGTTCGAGCCCACCTGATGGAGTGCCAGGATGTGTAGCACGATGAACACCGCAATCATGAGAAACCACAGCACCGCATGGAGTGCGAGAAAGCGCTCAAGCGTCGCAGTCCCGATCCCCGGGCCGCCGCGCGCAAGCGTGGTGAGCCCCGGGCCTATGATCGGCACCGCGTGGATGATGGACGTGATCACCTCTCCGGCCCAATACGACAGGTTGCCAAACGGCAGGATGTAGCCGAAGAACGCCTCGCCCATCATGAGGATGTAGATGATGTAACCGAGGATCCACAGGAGCTCGCGAGGCTTGCGGTAGGACCCGTAGAGTAGCCCGCGTCCCATGTGCAGATAGAGCAGGATGAAGATCAACGACACCCCGTCGACATGCATGTAGCGGATGAGCCAGCCCCACTTCGTGTCATACATGATGCCCTGCACGGAGTTGAAGGCATCCGCGCTCGTCGGGACATAATGGGCCATGAGGAAAAAGCCCGATATGAGCTGCAAGACGAGCATGAGCAGCAAAAGCGAGCCCGTGTAATACAGGATGTTGAAGTTCTTGGGCGCGTAATACTCGGTCAGGTGCTCGCGCATCAAGTCGCGCGCCGGGAAGCGCTCGTTGAACCAGTCCGCCAATTTGCTACTCATATCCGTTCACCCCTCCTAAAAATCGCACTCGGCACGCCTAGCATAGATGTGCCTTCGGATACATCTTGGTGATGGTCACCGACTTGCCATCCGGCGCGTAGTGGTACTCGGGGACCGCCATGTTGTGCGGGGCCGGAGATCCCTTGATGACCCGACCGGACAGGTCGTACATCGACCCGTGGCAGGGGCAATGGAAACCCCCGAGCCACGACGCCGTCACCGAGGCCTTCTTTGGGCGATAATGGGGGATGCAGCACAGATGGTTGCAGATGCGGATCATCACCAGCCACTCGGGCTTGCGGGCCCGGTACATGTTCGTGCAATACGGAGGCTGCTGGGGGACCTTGCAGTCTGGATCCTTCAGGATGCCCTTCTTCTGGGCCTCAACCAGGGTCGCAAGCATCTCGGGCGTGCGGTTTACGATGATCACGGGCTTTTTCTGCCACGGGACCGTAAGCTGCATGCCGGGCTCGATCGGGGCCAGGTTGACGGTCGTCGATGCCGCCGCGGCCTCGGCCGCGGTCGGCTCGAGGCTTTCCACCAGGGCCACGGCCACCGGTACCACCACCCCGACACCCGCCACGGAGGTGGCCGCGATCAGGAAGCGGCGCCTCCCCGGGTTGGGATTCTTCTGTCGATCCTGCGGATCCCCATGCGTTTTTGCCATACCATCACCTCAACTTTCACTATCGTCATTTGCCGGACCCAGGGGTCCAAGGTCGGCTCGTCAGTGCTCGCCTTGCCGTCTTTCTTATCCGGTGGCCACGCTTGGCATGCCCGCCTCCCCCATCCATTCCCCGGCATGCACCCGCAGGCCCTGGTAAGCCCGGCCGGTCGCGGCCATGAGGCCGACATAGGCGGGCATCAAGGCCTCGGGGGTCGGCCACGAGGCGGTCGGCGCCCCGGGATGGGTGCGTAGCCGCATCTCGGTGCGCGCCGGGCCGGGGTCGAGGACATGGATGCGGACGTTCGTATTGCTCAGCTCAGAAGCCCACATGAGCGCGAGGTTGTCGGCCCCGGCCTTGGCCACGCCATAGGCCCCCCAATAGCCCTTGGGGTGCACGGCGCAGGCATCGCTCGTAAAGATCACCGCGGCATCCGAAGCCTCGGTCAAGAGCGGCAGGCACGCCTGGGTCAGCAGGAACGGGGCCGTGAGATTGACCTGCAGGGTCTGGGTCCAGGTGTCGTATGGATGGAAGACGAGCGGCGTCAGCATCTCCAGGACCGCGGCATTGTGCAGGATCCCGTCGAGATGCCCGACCTCACCGCGTAGCGCCGTACCGAGTGCGGCATAATCGGCCGGGGTGGCCACCGCCAGATCGAGCGGATGGGCGATGGGGGTCGGGCCGCCGGCCTCAACGATCGCGTCGTAGACCGCCTCGAGCGCCCGGACATGACAGTCGAGCAGCACGACTTCGGCGCCGTGACGGGCGTAGGCGAGCGCGGCCGCGCGCCCGAGACCGGCCCCGGCCCCGGTCACAAGCACGGCACGGCCCTTCAGGCAATCGGCCGTCGGCAAAGGGTAGGCCATTACGGACTCCTTATCGCTACAGGGTATGGACGTAGGCCGCCAGCGCGGTCATCTGCGCGGTCGACAATTTGCCGGCAACGGTACGCATGATGGCGTGCGGGTCATTGGTCCGGGTCTTGTCCTTGAAGGCCTGCAGCTGGGCGATGACATAGGCCTGATGCTGGCCGGCCAAACGCGGGAACCACGGCAGGAGTCCACGGCCGGTGGCGCCATGACAGGCCATGCACGCCGGCAGGTGGGCACTGATCACACCACCCATGTAGAGCTTGCGGCCGGCTGCCACGAGTTTCGGGTTCGCGGGCTGGCCCGGGCCGCCCTTCTGGCTCGCGAAATACAGTGCGATCTCGCGGATCTTGTTACGTGGGATGATCGCCGCCATGCCCCACATGATGGACTGGGCCAAGGGATCGGCGCGGGTGTGGTTGCGGAAGTCCTCGATCTGTTTGACGAGGTAGGGCTCGCCCTGACCGGCGAGGTTCGGGAATTCGCCCAAAGGCGAGATGCCGGTCAGCCCATGGCAGGCCGAACAGGTGCTGGTGACAAGCGCCGGGGTCTTTGGGTTCGTGGCCACGAGCGGTGGCGTGCGCCCGGTCAGAAGCCGGGCCTTGACGGGGGCGGCCTTGGCCTTGTGTGTCGCGGTCTTGGCGGCCTTCGCCGATGATGCTGGCTTTGACGTCGCGGCCGGGTTCGCGGCATAGGCAGCGGTCATGACCGCCAGTCCCAATCCCAGTGCTAAGCCCCTGTATGTGACTTTCATATTTACAAAAACCCCCTTCTGCGCCTGAAAGCTTGTGAGCCCCTTGCGGTGGCCTGTCCCCTTCCCAAGGCTCGTTAAACTCGTCAGTGCGACACTCTGGCACACGCGTTTACGAGGCTCAAGGAGGTTCGTGACATTTATCAATTAAATACTAATACGCGGCTGTGGCAACAGACATCAACACATTCCCCTACAGCCGCCCGAGGCCCCGCGGATCATTCGCCAAGAATGCCGCGCGCCAGTCCGGTCGCGAGAAAGCGCACGCCTGCGCCGCACCCGTGGCAGGCTTGTCGGCGCCAGACACGGCCCGCGGCCTTCAACGAGCAACGAGTTGGGGCATCGCGACAGCCCCCATGGAACATCATCCGTCTGCCTGCGCCAGCCCGGACCACAGGGGCGCAAAGGGCTTACGCCATTCTTTTAAATGAAGCGCCCGATCCCTATCGCAAAGAGATTATGCCCCAGTCGGAAAGTTCCGCCCACCCTCCGGGACGACACCGACCCGGCGGCGGGCCGCATAAACCCGCCGGCCGTTCGCGCCGCAACCCGACAGTGATGGCCGCTCACGGCAAGACCCGAGCCTTTGTATAGCACAAGGTAGGGTACATAGCACGGGCGCGCCCCGCCACGGCGAGGCGCCCTTATTTTCATACTTATCATGTCCGCTTTAATTCCAGGGCGCGCGCATAGAGAACCTTTTTTGAGACGCCGGTGATGGCGACTGCCAGATCCACCGCCTGGCGCAACGGCAGCTCAGCCATCAGGAGGGTAAGCACCCGCTCCCCCTCATCGGTTTCGGTGGGCGGCGGCGCACCACGCACGACCAGCACGCATTCGCCACGCGGCGCGTGCGCGTGCGCGTGAACGGCGAGCTCGCCCAGTGTACTTAAAAGCCCCTCCTCGAAACGCTTGGTGAGCTCACGCACAAGGGCCGCCTCACGCGTCCCCCCAAAAGCCGCGCTCAAATCGTCAAGGCTTGCCGCCAGACGGTGCGGCGACTCGTAAAACACGAGCGTGCGTGGCTCCGACGCCAAAGCCGCGAAATAAGACCGGCGCGCGGCCGCCTGGGCGGGCGGGAACCCCTCGAAGACAAAACGGTCACAGGGTACACCGGCGACCGAAAGGGCTGCGGTGATGGCGCTCGGCCCCGCCACCGCATACACGGGGACGCCGGCCATGCGGGCACCCCGCACCAGCAGGTAGCCGGGATCACTGATCAAGGGTGTGCCGGCATCGCTGATGAGGGCGATGGCCTCTTTGGCGCCAAGCCGCGCGAGCAGCCCGTCTAGGCGATCGCGCTCGTTGTGGTCATGGACGGAGATGAGCGGGGTTTGGATGCCCCACTGCCGACATAGGATTTGCGAGTGGCGGGTGTCCTCGGCGGCGATCACATTCACCGATTGCAGAACCTCGAGCGCGCGCGGCGAAAGATCTTTAAGGTGGCCGAGCGGGGTGGCGACGATATAGAGACCCGGGGTCATACGCGCCGTCGCCCGGAGATAGACATTTTGCGCGCCGTTTCGGATACTTCACCCATGAATCGTTCCTCGCCGCCGCACCCTTTCAGAACCCTACTCGCCATAAGCCTCGTAAGCCTCGGTCTCGCAGGCTGCGTACCGACGCTGCGCCCAAGCACGCAGACCGTGAGCGCCACCGCCGCCGCGCGCGCGGTCCGACACGGTCATTACATGTTGGGCGCTCAAGCGTACCAACATCTGGGGCGCCACTCCACGGGCACGGCGCGGGCGCGCTATGCCCTGAAGGCCGCCGAGGCCCTGGTGCGCGCCGGCGCCCTGCGGGCCGCCAATGAGGAGCTGCGCCGCGCAAAGCCACCGCTGACGGCGCGGCTTGCCGCCCGCAAGGATGCGCTGATGGGCGAGATCGCAGCGGCGCTCGGCCATCCCGCAAGGGCCTATCAGGAGGCGCGCAAGGCCCAACGCTATCCGAATCTCCCCCCCCGACTCCAAGCCGAGATCAACCGCGTCGAGGCCCAGACCTCGTTGAGTCTCGGACACCCCGCGCGCGCCGCGCGCCACTTGATCGCACGCGAACGCCTGCTCGTCTCACGGCGACGGCTGACCGACAACGAGACCGCGCTGTGGCACGATCTCGCCGCCTTGCCGCGTGCGCGATTAAGGCACATGTATGATCAGGCGCCCGCCGGGGTGGTAGGCGCCTGGGCCCGGCTAGAGCTCATCGCCCGCCGTTATCCGCCACACTCGCGACGCCTGCGCGCGGCGGTAACCCGATGGCAACATCGCTATCCGAAATTCATTCCGACGGCGGCGTTCCTGACGACCATCCTCGGCGCCAAAAGCCATCCGCGTCCCGCGCCGCGCGTTGTGGCCCTGCTATTGCCGTTGTCCTCGCCGTTTGCCAAGGCCGCAAAAGCGGTCGAACGCGGCTTTGTCGCCATGGCCAAGACCCATCCGTTGGCCGGGCACCCGGTCATCGACATCTATGACATCGGCGGCAATCCGGCCAAGGCCGCGCATTATTACCGGCAGGCCGTCAAGCGCGGCGCGCAGTTCATCGTAGGACCGCTTGGCGCCGACGCGATCACCGACGTCGCCGATCACGCGCGCTTCACGGTCCCGACCTTGCTGCTCGGTCTTACCAAAAACGGTCCCCGGCACGACCCCGACCATACCCCCGTCTACCAGTTCAGCCTGGCGCGCACGCTGGAGGCCCGTCAGGCCGCGGACCGCGCCTATCTCGACGGCCATACCCGCGCCGCGATCCTGTACCCCGATTCACCCTTCGGGCACCGCATGCGCCGCGCATTCGCTCGGCGCTGGCGCCATCTGGGCGGCCTCGTGGTGGCGCAGACCTCCTACACCCCGGGGTCCACGGGCTATGTACGGCCGGTGGAGGACTTGCTCGACATCGCCCAAAGCCGCGCGCGCTATTACCGCCTGCAGCGCATCCTCGGCATGCCGCTTGCGTTCACCGCCCGCCGGCGGCAAGACGTCGGCTTCGTGTTCCTGGTGGCCGATGCCCCGGATGCGCGTCTCATAAAGCCGCTGCTCGACTACGATCATGCCGACACCCTGCCGGTCTACTCCACCTCGTCGGTGTTCACCGGGCGACCGGATCCGGTTTATGATCGCGACCTGGACGGAATCATCTTCGGCGACATGCCATGGATGCTGGTCGCCAACGGCCGCATGGGGCGTTTACGCCACACGCTACCCTACGCCCATCACTATGACTTTACCCCGTTTGCGCGTCTTTTTGCCTTTGGCGCTGACGCCGAGGGGCTTGTCGGGCGGCTGGATCGCCTGAGCCTGGGGGGCGGCGGACGCTACAACGGGCTCACCGGGGCACTGAGCGTGCGCCGCGACAATGTCATCAGGCGCACCCTCGTATGGGCCGAGTTCCGCAAGGGTGTGCCGCGGCTCCTCGACACCTTTCTCCCCTATCGCGGGCTTTTTTCCCCACACAAACGGGCCGTTCACAAGACCGGTCAGCCGTGACCATGCCGCCAAGGCGCGCTATATTCTGGCTTTAGGAGAGCATCATCATGTCCGAAAAAGAGACCGAGGACGCCCTGGTATCGCGGGTCCTCCACCACTTCGACGAAGGCATCCGCACCAAACAAAGCTGCCAGGCCGAGCTCGCCCCGCAGATCGCCCGCGGGGCGCAGGTCATGATCGAGGCACTCTTGAGCGATCGTAAAATCCTGTCTTGCGGGAACGGGGGATCGGCGGCCGACGCCCAGCACTTCTCCTCGGAGCTCCTCAACCGCTTCGAGGCCGAGCGGCCGGGTCTCCCGGCGATCGCCCTGACGACCGATGCGTCGACCGTGACGTCGATCGCGAACGACCACCACTTCGAGGAGATCTTCGCGCGGCAGGTGCGGGCACTGGGACACGCCGGGGACGTGCTGCTCGCCATATCGACGTCCGGCAACTCCGCGAACATCATAAAGGCGGTCCAGGCTGCCCATGAACGCAACATGACCTGCGTCGCTTTGAATGGACGCGACGGCGGAGACCTGGCCTCCGTCCTGACCGAAGAGGACATCAATATCTGCGTGGCAGGCCCGTCGACCGCGCGCATCCAGGAGATCCACCTCATGGCCATCCACTGTCTGTGCGATCTCATCGACTACCAACTCCTCGGACAAGACTGACATGGGGTCGCGGGGGGCGCGCTGGTTAACAGCCGTCGCAGGCGGCGCCCTGGCGCTCGCGCTGGCGGCTTGTGCCCCGCTTTTGGTCGGGGGCGCGGCCACCGGGGCCAGTATCGCGAGCGGACGCTCGGCGGGCACGGTGGTCGGCGACACGCTCATAAAATTCCGGGCGGAGGCCTTGATCGCCGCGCACAAGAACCTGCATCGCGCCACCCACGTCGACGTCACCTGCGTGCATGGCCTGGTGCTGCTCACAGGCGAAGCGGACAACGTCCAGGACCGCGCGCGCATTCTGCGTCTGGTGCGGCGCATACATGGTATCCGTCGGATCATCGATCAGCTGCGGCTTACGCCGCCAAGCTCCTTTGCGGCGCGGTTGGCGGATTCGTGGATCACCCTGCGCGTGAAGTCCGCGCTCGCCGCCAAAGGCCTCGATGCCGCGGCCATCACGGTCGTCACCGCGCACCGCGTAGTCTACCTTCTTGGGATCGTGCCCCGGTCCGAGGGTGACAAAGCGGCGCTTGCCGCGAGCGTCATCCCCCATGTCCGCAGCATTATCGAACTTTTTCAGTATACAAACCCATGATCGCCGATAAAGTGAGCGCATCCCGGCAGGCAGGCATAAAGCGGGCGGGCGCCCTCCCGCGACCGCTGGTGTTCACAAACGGCTGCTTCGATCTTTTGCATCGCGGCCATACCACCTATCTCGAAGAGGCCCGCGCGCTAGGGTCTTCGCTCGTGGTCGCGGTGAACAGCGATGCATCGGTACGCCGCCTGAACAAAGGGCCGGAGCGCCCAATCAACAGCCTGGAGGACCGCATGGCGGTGCTCGCGGCCCTGGAGAGCGTGTCGCTGGTGCTCGCGTTCGAGGAGGACACACCGCGCGAACTGATTCTGGCGATAGGCCCGGATGTCCTGGTCAAGGGTGGCGACTGGCCGACGACCGCGATCGTCGGCGCGGATGTCGTGACCGCGCGCGGCGGGCGCGTGCTCTCCATTCCGTTCCGGTTCGAGCGCTCAACTACGGCGCTCATCCGCGCGATTCGTCATGACTGTTAGCGTTGAGCCCCTGCAGGGGGCGCTTGCGCATGTGGTGGGCAAAGACCGTGTCCTTACCGATCCCGGCGACTGTCATGTCTACGGCTACGACAACTCCCGCAAACACCACCTTCCCGATGCCGTCGTCTTCGCGCTGACCGAAGACGAGGTGCGCGATATCGTGGGCGTATGCCGTACCTATAAGGCGCCGCTCACTGCCCGCGGCCGCGGCACCGGCACCGCCGGCGCCGCCGTGCCGGTGCGTGGCGGTGTCGTGCTCTCGCTCGAGCGCATGAGACGCATCATCGCAGTCGACCCTGACAATCGCCTCCTGCGCGTGGAACCCGGCGCCACCAACCAGGAGGTGCAGCAAGCTGCGGCGGCGCACGGCTTTTTTTGGCCCCCAGACCCCACCAGCGCCCGCTATTGCAGCGTCGGCGGCAATATCGCCGTCAACTCCGCGGGCCCGCGCGCGGTCAAGTACGGGACGGTTCGCGAAAATACCCTGGGCTTGCACGCGGTCACGGGCCGTGGGGAGGTGATACGCACGGGGGTCGACACCACCAAGGGCGCCGTGGGCTACGACCTCACGCGCCTTTTGATCGGTTCCGAAGGGACGCTCGCCATCATCACCCAGGCGACCTTGAAACTGACCCCGCAGAGCACGGCGCGCCGGACGCTGCGCGCAGTCTACGATGACATGCACCACGCGGCGGCCGCGGTCTCGCGCATCATGGCGCAGCCGGTGACGCCGTGCGCCCTGGAGTTTCTGGACGGCGCGGCCATCGCCATGGTGCCCGAATTCCAGAAAACCCTGCCGGCGCGCGCCGGCGCTTTGCTGCTCATCGAGGTCGACGGGCCGGGGGCGGCGATGGACGAGGCGGTGGCCGCGGTATCGGCGGCCGCGCGGGGCACGGGGCTGCTCGATCTTACCGCGGCGCGCAGCGCCGACGAGGCCCAGGCGCTGTGGGCGGTGCGCAAGGCCTTGTCACCGGCTTTACGCACGCTCGCTCCGAATAAACTAAACGAGGATGTCGTAGTGCCGGTGTCGCGAATACCGGAATTGATCGCCGGGCTCGAGACCTTGAGCCGCCGCTTCGGCATCCCGATCGTGAATTTTGGACATGCCGGCAACGGCAACATCCACGTCAATATGCTCTATGATTCTCAGAACGCGGAACAGGAACGGCATGCCCGGCCGGCCTTAAGCGAGGTGTTCGATCTTGTGTTGCGCCTCGGCGGCACCTTGTCGGGGGAACATGGCGTCGGCATGGAGAAACGCGACTATGTCGCGCGCGCGATAGATGCCCCGACGCTTTCGCTCATGCGCGCCATCAAGGCACAATTCGACCCGGATGGTATCCTCAATCCCGACAAGCTGTTTCCGCTCGTTCCATGACTTGTTATCCATCAAGGAGGTGTCCCCATGTCGTATCGCCGCTGGCTTGCCCTGTCGCTCGCCTCATCCCTCGCATGCGCAACCGCTTACGCCAACGCCATAGGCAATGTGGGTGCCTTGAATGAGGCCCAGTTTCAGAATTTGACCGGAGACCTCGGCGCGGCGCTCAGTTACAAGGACATGATGCCGGCCGCGCCCCTTGGGATCACGGGCTTTGATATCGGACTTACCGCCATGGACACGCGCGTGGATCACGGTGGCGCCCTGCAGGCTGCCACCGGATCCGGCAGCAATAATCTCTTTCTGCCAAGCCTCCAGGTACAAAAGGGTCTGCCGCTTGGTTTCGATGTCGGCCTTACCTACGGTCGCGTCCCGGGTAGTAATGTCCGTGTCATAGGAGGGGACCTCAGCTATGCCTTGATCGGCGGAGGGCTGTTGGCGCCGGCCCTCACCGTGCGCGGGACCTACACAAAAATGACAGGGGTAAGCGAGATGGGCCTCAACACCCGCTCGGTCGAGCTTTGCCTGTCCAAGGGCTTCGTGTTCATCACCCCCTACATCGGGGTCGGGCGGGTACGCACCGTCGGCACCCCGTACACCGGCACCCTGTCGGCAGTCACCGTGGACCAGACCAAGGCGTATGTGGGCGCCGACATCAACTTGGGCCTCTTCAATCTCGATCTCGAGGCCGACCGCATGGGCGGCTCCACCTCGTATGGCGCGAACATCGGCTGGCGCCTCTAGGGCCAAGCCCGCACGTTCCACCACGCGGCGGTGTGACGGCCACAACCGGCCGGTCAGACCGCGCCGCCCACAGATAAGGCGGGCCGTCCCCGGCCCGTCCTTCATCGGCCGACACGAGACCGGCGCGTAGGCGGTCAGTGGCCGTCGGCCTGCAGCACCGACATCTGCCGGGCATTGATCAAGGCGGGCCTCGTCCCGGTAAACGGCTCGAGGTTGTGGCCGAGAAGGTAAACGACATACCAGCCATGCCCCGCGCGCGCCGCAACCTTGAAATGCAGCATCGCCATCGACACCGCCGCGGTATAGGTCTTGCCAACCGCAAGCACGCCGGGCCGTGGCGCGCGGGCACACCCGGCCAATGCCGCGGTGATCACGATTGCCGCCAGAAGCGGCCGACAAGACACACGCATAGTGCTCCTCTCATAGTCAAGACGGACAGGCCCAGTATAGGGATGGCGACGCGGCGCGCAAGGCATGGCGGTTGTCCTTGCGCGGTCTATTCGCCGGTCTGGTAGGCCCCGATATCGTAATGACCGGTCCGCGGCCGTCTGGTGCCATTGAAGTCGTGGCGCACCGCAGGCAGCCTTGCGCCGGCGTCGATGGCGGGGCTGCCGGCCTTCAGGGTAAGAATTGTGGTGTTGGAAAAACGGGGATCGGCCACGAGCGAGGACAGGTCGAACCCCGTCGCCTGCTGCCACTGGGCAAGCGTCAACCGGTCGAGCCCCCTATCATCCCACGTGAATGTGGCGCCGGCCGGGTCCCAGTAGAGGTTGTGGTCGATATGCAGGGTATTGTTGTCGGCCATGGCCCCTGGGGCGATCACGACCATGGGTCGGGTGGAGAAGTCCGCGACCAGATTGTTGCGGACAAACACATGGGCGGCCCCCTGGCCTATGTCGGATTCATTGGAGATATAGATGGCGGCGTGGCGGTCGATCGCCGTGTTATAGCATGAGTTGTTGTAGATCTCGGCGTTGTAGGAGGATGACTCGGCAAGACACGCGCTCTGGTCGTTGGTGATGACGTTGTTTTTTATGATGCTGTTGTAGGATTCGTAGGTCTTGCCGGGGAGCAGGTACTGAACACCCGTCGACTCGCCTAACATGATGCCGCGGCTGTAGATGTTGTTTAAGGCGTTGTCCTCGAAGGTGATATGGCCGGCATTCCCCTTGCAGTACATGCCGATCGAGGCAATGTTGTAGACGGTGTTGTGGGCCACCAGCACGTTTTGCGAGCCGACCATGTCGACCCCTTGGGCGTTGCTGCCGGGGGCGGCGTTGTTGTTGTGGATCTTGTTGCCCCAGATCACCACGTCGTGGGCGGCCTGCACGAGCTTTACGAGGTCGTTATGGGCGCCGGAGATGTCGTTATCCACGAGCTTTACGTCCGGGACCGAGATCTGCACGGTGTATTGCTGGGCATTGGTGATATTAAGCCCCTTGACCTCCCAATAGGTGGCAGCGCCGGTGGCGTTGTAGAAGAACACATCGTTCATGGTGTGACTGCCATCGATCGTGACCTGCTCGTTTTGATAGGGCTCCATGGTGATCCAGCCGCTTGCGGTGCCCGGATGGTCGATGGTGATGCCGCCCGGATAGGTGCCACCCATGATCTCGATCGTGCCCCCCGGGCCCACCGTCTCGATGGCATGCTGGATCGTCAGAAACGGTGTCTGCGGGCTCAATCCGTTATTGCTGTCGGAACCGGTCGTCGCGACATAGTAGGTCTGGCCGGTGCCGGCGCCCGGGGTATCCAAGGCAAGCCCCATGGGGATGGTGCTGCCGGTGATGGGGGTGGTCACAGCCGGTGTCCCGCCGATCATCCCGGCCTGCGCC
>JAKARW010000062.1 GCA_021819125.1 Pseudomonadota bacterium
GTGCCACGGCCTCGAGATCGGCTACGGTCCAGTCGGCGCCGGACAGCGGCGAGGCCGGGACCGACGTGAGTGCCGCGCGTATAAGCCGTGGCGATCCTGGCAACCCCGCGAGCATGCGAAGCCGCGTTGACAAGGCATCAAGCCGGCTCGCGCGGGCGCGCAGGCGCCCTACGGAAACGGCAAGTTGCGAGAGATCGGCATGACTGACGCGGGCGAGCGTGCGGGCTTGGTCCCACGCGGCCGCCTGGGCGCGAGCCCCTGCGACCGGCGTCCGCGGGGCATAGGCGGCGACAAGCCAAAACGCAACCGCTCCGAAGATGAGCGGCAGCAGGCCAAACAACACAAGGCCGCCCGCGACCAACGTCCGCAGGCTCAGGTTGACGGGACGGGAAGAGGCATCGCCTTCGCGTAAAATGATGACGTTCATAGAGCCCTATGCTTGTGGGCCGCGGGGGCGAGCCGTTGCGCCAGGGCATCGAGCTTGGCGATCAGGTGCGAGGAATTGGACGAAGACACCGGCACGGCGCGTAGCCGTACGCCGCCCATACGGGCCCGCACAAGCGGGATGCCGGTCGATTGGACGAGCCGCCGCTCGAGACGCGCGAGCCGCACGGCATTGGCGTTGAGCGCGCCCAGTTCGAAGGCCATGGCGTCGAGGCCGGCTGCGGTATCGCGCGCGAGAGAGACCACCTCGGCGTGCGCGGCGGCGGCCGGCGGCACACCCATCCCGTCGCCCAGAGAATGCGGGATAACGACTTGCAAAAACCCGTAGACGCCAAACGCGAGCAACAGTGGGACGACACCCGCGCCCACGCCGATGGCAATCCGCCATTGGCGCGGGCTCAATCGCCATTGGCGATTCAAGCGGCTTCTGTGCCCTACGATCCGTAATGTCACGTTTGCCGGCTTGCGTTCTTTCACATCGCCACCCTTAAAGGCCATACGCCGCCCGGATTTCGTTAAACCGCGGGGACCGTCCGCGCAAATGAGATGGCCGGCCGGTCGGTCTCTTCAAACGAGACGATCTCCCAGGCATCGCTATCTGCCACCAACACGCGCAACAGACGGTTATTCAAGGCATGTCCGGATTTGCAGGCACTAAAGGCCCCTATCAGCGGATGACCCAGAAGATAGAGATCGCCTATCGCATCCAGGATCTTATGCTTGACGAATTCATCCTCATAACGCAATCCGTCTTCGTTCAAGATACGAAAATCATCCATCACCACGGCGTTGTCGAGCCCGCCTCCGCGGGCCAAGCCATTCTGCCGCAACACCTCGAGCTGGCGCATGAAACCGAAAGTGCGCGCTCGGCTGATCTCCTTTACGAACGAGGTCGTGGAGAAATCGATACAAGCCACCTGGGTCGAGTTACGGAAAATCGGGTGATCGAAGTCTATCGTGAACGACACCTTGAACCCGTCCCATGGCTCGAAACGGACCCATTTGTCGCCATCCTGGATCTCGATGGTCTTGCGAAGACGAATAAAGCGCTTGTGCGCCAGCTGCTCCTCGACGCCCGCCGATTGGATGAGAAAAACGAATGGGCCCGCGCTGCCGTCCATAATCGGCACCTCGGGCGCGGTCAGATCGACATAGGCATTGTCGATTCCAAGGCCGGCAAAGGCCGACATCAGGTGCTCCACCGTCGAAACACGCGCCCCGTTATGCTCGAGCGTAGTTGATAGTCGTGTATCGCTCACATTCTCGGGACAGGCCCGTATTTCGACGAGCTGCGGCATGTCCACTCGGCGGAAGATGATGCCGCTATCGACCGGGGCCGGACGCAGGGTCAGATAAACCTTCTCTCCGGTGTGTAACCCGACACCCGTGGCACGAATGACGTTCTTTAACGTACGTTGCTTTATCATGAGACTTCCGCGCTATGACGCAATAGCACCCTGCTGACCATGCCGGACCTCCCTGTACGGCCACCGGGCCAAGCTCCGGCATTGTCTTAAACAATAAAGACAAAACGCCATTCTGTCCAGGTCGACGGGCAATTTATACCTGCGTCTGGTTCGTTTTCCTGACAAACGGACCTAATCGGCCTGTCGGCGCAGGAAGGCCGGGATGTCCAGGTAGTCGGCCGCCCGGGGATCATGCTTCTCGCCGACCCGCCGATTGCGGATCACAGTCGGCGTGTCGAGGTCGTCATAATTCGGGGCTACCGTGCCCACCGCCGCCGAAGCGCCGCCCTTCACCACCTTCGGTGCCGAAGTCGGCCGCTTATGACCACCTCCCAGACCGGTGGCTACCACTGTGACGCGCATCTCGTCGTCCATGGCGGGGTCGATGGCAGTTCCTATGACTACGGTCGCGTCCTCCGATGAGAACTCCCTGACGGTGTCACCGACCTCGGCGAACTCGCCGAGGGACATGTTGGTACCGGCGGTTATGTTGACCAGCATACCGCGGGCGCCGGCGATATCCACGTCCTCCAAAAGGGGGCTCGATATGGCCGCACGCGCCGCCTCGCGTGCCCGGTCGGGTCCGCGCGCAACCGCCGACCCCATCATCGCCATACCCATCTCGGACATGACTGTCCGCACATCCGCGAAATCGACATTGATGTGACCGGGGCGCGTGATGAGCTCCGCAATGCCCTGCACCGCCCCCTGCAAAACCTGATTGGCCTTGTCGAAGGCATCAAGCAGCGTCATGTCCCGACCCACGACGGCCAGCAGCTTCTCGTTTGGGATCGTGATGATGGAGTCCACGTATTCGCCCAGATCACGTATCCCCTGCTCGGCTACGCTCATGCGTTTTTTGCCTTCGAAAGGAAATGGCTTTGTGATCACAGCGACCGTCAGGATCCCCTGGTCCTTGGCAATCTGCGCCACGATGGGCGCCGCCCCGGTGCCGGTCCCGCCACCCATCCCGGCGGTGATGAACACCATGTCCGCCCCCGCCAGGGCTTCCGCGATACGCTCCCTGTCTTCCATCGCCGCCTGCCGGCCGATGCCGGGATCCGCGCCCGCCCCCAGCCCCTTCGTCAAATTGGATCCGAGCTGCAAAATGACATTGGCGGAAGACTTCTTGATCGCCTGGGCGTCGGTATTGGCGACGATGAACTCCACGCCGTCGATATTGGATCTCATCATATACTCGACGGCGTTACCACCTCCGCCGCCGACCCCTATGACCTTGATTACGGCCTGTTGGCCGCCTGCCTCTACGATTTCAAACATGGCCCGCTCTCCTATCCTGTATGTGATGCCCGCACTGACTGTCCGGGTTTAAAAATTCCCTTGAAACCAACTCTTCATACGATTCAATATTTCCGTGAACCGCCCAGAGGTCTGGCGGCCGGCGGGCGTCATGGTCGAGCCCGCGGTATTTTTGTATCCGTACAAGACAAGACCCACGCCGGTCGCAAAAATGGGGTTGTGCACGACCCCGCTCAGCCCCCCCACATACTGCGGGATCCCTAAGCGCACCGGCATGTGAAACACCTCTTCTGCCAACTCCACCATGCCTTCCATCTTCGCGCTCCCTCCCGTGAGCACGATGCCAGACCCCAGAAGGTCCATGAAGCCGCTCTTGCGTAAATCGTCTGCAATCAGCTCGTAGAGTTCCGTTATGCGCGGCTCCACAACCTCCGCGAGTGTCTGCCGCGATAGCTTGCGTGGCGGCCGGTCGCCGACGCCCGGGACCTCCACCACGCCATCCTCCACGCCCTGACCGGACGCGCAGGCCCATTGCTTCTTGATGTCCTCTGCATATTGCGTCGGCGTGCGTAGCGCCACCGCGATGTCATTGGTCACTTGATCGCCGGCGATGGGGATCACGGATGTATGCCGGATCGCGCCCTGCGTGAAAACCGATATATCGGTCGTGCCACCGCCGATGTCGACCAGGCACACGCCGAGCTCCTTCTCGTCTTCGGTCAACACCGACAGGCTTGAGGCGAGCTGCTCGAGAATGATGTCGTCGACCTCGAGGCCACAGCGTCGCACACATTTTATGATGTTCTGAGCCGCGCTCACGGCGCCGGTCACGATGTGAACCTTGGCCTCGAGACGCACGCCGGACATGCCGATCGGCTCGCGCACACCCTCCTGGCGGTCGATGATGTACTCCTGCGGCAGGATATGAAGGATCTTCTGATCGGCCGGGATGGGTAGGGCACGCGCCGCCTCGAGCACGCGGTCCACGTCCCCTTGCCCGACCTCCTTGGTCTTGATGGCCACGATGCCATGCGAGTTGACGGAACCGATATGGCTCCCGGCGATCCCGGCATACACCGAGTGGATCTGGCAGCCGGCCATGAGTTCAGCCTCCTCGACGGCACGCTGAATCGACTGCACGGTCGACTCGATATTGACGACCACGCCCTTTTTGAGACCCCGCGACGGCTGATGGCCGACCCCTATGATTTCGATCGTGCCGTCACGCCCGACCTCGCCTACGATCGCGAGGACCTTGGACGTCCCTATGTCCAGCCCCACCACCAGCCGAGCGTCACCCTTTTTTGTCATTTTTTATCCCCCGAGCCCGTCTTCCAGCCCACGGCAAAACCGTTTGTGTATCGCAAATCCACCTGTCGCATGGCGCTACGCCTGGCGGCAAGCTGGGGAAACACCGTCAAAAAGCGCGTAAGCCGCGCGCAGGCGTTATGCCCCAGAACGAGCTGCGGCCCCCCCTGCAGCAGGACCCGCCAGGTGCCGCGATCGGACAAGTCCAGCGCCGTGATGACAAGTCCGGCGGGCTTCAAAAGCGCCTGGAGCTGCCCATAACGCGTCCACATTTCGGACTCACGGCCGGCCGGCCCCTGGAATACCGGAAGACCCGCGGGCGGCTTATACCCTTGCAGATGCGCATGCCCGCCGCTCGTGTCGACCCATCCGCCGCGCGCCCAGCGCGCCGCAAGACGCAGGCGCCCCACATAAATCACAAGGGCGCGCGGGAAGCGCCGCTCGACACGCACGGATCCGACCCACGGCACGCGCGCCACGGCCGTGCTCACGGCGTCGAGCGGCAAGGAATAGAAATTCCGGTCCAGAAACGGCTGCACCGCCGCCACCAACTGTGGTTGCGGTATGCGCCCAAGATGACCGATGATGCGCACCGACCGCACCGGAAAGCGGTTGGGGGCGAGCAGCGCGCGTGCGCCCAAGGCCATCGCAAGTCCCGCCAGGGCCAGCAACACGATGCGCGCACGCCGCCGGTCGAGGCGGGGCACAGGACCATACCCGCGCAAGCCACGGCGGTCGTGGGCCAGCCGGGTCCCGATGTCCGCCCCCATCCTCACGGCGCCCCCAGGGTTTCAGACAGGATCGCAAGGACCAGGTCCTCGAATGATAGACCTGCGGCCCGCGCCGCCATCGGCACCAGGCTGTGGTCGGTCATGCCTGGAACGGTATTGAGCTCGAGCACATAAAGCGCGCCATCGGCGGCAGCCATGATGTCGACGCGCCCCCAACCCCGCGCGCCGAGCGCCTTGAAGGTCGCCTGGGCCAGCGCCTGCATGGCGCGCTCCTCCCCGGCTGGCAGGCCGGACGGACAGTGGTAACGCGTGGTATTCAGCAGATACTTGGCCTCGTAATCGTAGAAGGACTGCGGCGTCTCGAGCCTTATGACAGGTAATGCCCGATCACCGAGGAGAGCGCAGGTATATTCGGGACCTGTGATACACGATTCGGCAAGCACCGGGCCGTAGGCGCGCGCTTTGTGAAAGGCCTGATCGAGATCGGCCAACGACAGGACCTTGCTGACGCCGATGCTTGAGCCCTCGGATACCGGTTTCACAATAAGCGGCAGCCCGAGCGCCGCCGCCGACCCGAGATCCCGCTCATCCTCGAGCAGGCGAAAGTCAGGCGTGGGCACGCTCGCGGCGCGCAAGACCGCTTTGGTCAACATCTTGTCCATCGCCACCGCCGAGGCCGCAACCCCGCTTCCGGTATAAGGTATCCCCATGACCTCAAGCATCCCTTGCACGCAACCATCCTCGCCAAACCGGCCGTGGAGCGCGATGAAGGCGCGGTCGTAACCCTCGGCAAGACGCGCGGCAAGATCTCGCCCGACGTCGATCCCATGCGCATCGACACCACGCGCCTGCAGGGCCGCCAATACCGCCTGGCCACTCTTCAGGGATACATCCCGCTCGGAGGACATGCCCCCGTAGAGAACTGCGACCTTCCCGTAACGACTCATGCCGCGTCTCCCACGATCTTCACCTCGGGACTCAACAAAATGCCGGTGCGTTCCTTGACCTGCGCCTGCACGCGGCCGATCAGCCGTTCGATATCGGCCGCGCACGCCGTGCCCTCATTGATGATGAAGTTGGCGTGGCGCGCCGAGACCACCGCGCCCCCTTCGCGCAGACCCTTGAGGCCCGCGCTTTCGATCAACCGGCCGGCGTGATCGCCCGGCGGGTTACGAAACACAGAGCCCGCATTAGCGGTGTGTATGGGTTGGGTGCGATTACGAATCGCCAGCTGTTCGCGGATCCGCGCCAGGCCGGTCTCGGTATCACCCGCCGGCAAAACAAAGGAGGCGCTCACAAACCATTCCTCGCGGGATGATGCGGCGCAACGGTAGCTGATCTCGAAATCGGCGCGCGCGCGCGCCTCGACCCGGCCGTGTCGGTCGATCGTTTCGACGGCGGCGACGTATTCCCAGATCTCGTGCCCACCGGCACCGGCATTCATCGCCAAGGCCCCACCCACCGTGCCTGGTATGCCGGCCAAAAACTCAAGACCCGCATATCCGGATTGGGCGCAAAAGCGCGCCAGCTTGGCAAGCGGCACGCCGGCCTCGGCGCGCACCACCTGGCCTACGATCCGCAGATCGCCGAGTCCCCCGGCGGTGGCGATCACGATTCCCCTGAACCCGCCGTCGCGCACCAAGGTATTGCTGCCAAGACCAAGCCACAAAAGCGGGCGATCGCGATGCGCGGACAAAACCGCCGATAGCGCGGCTACCGTCGGCGGCACATAGAGCAGATCAGCCGCCCCCCCCACGCGCCAAGTCGTCCAACCCGCGAGCCGTTCACGATGGCGCACGGCGGTGTCGGCCACAGGGATCAGGGCGCTCATTGGGCCCCCTTGAGGGCATCTGGCAGGGTCAAGGCGGCCTGGCCGATATTACCGGCGCCGAGCGTCAACACGAGATCATGGGCCGCCACTACCGGGGCCAATACCCGCGGCAGGTCGGCCAGACTTTCGACAAATACCGGATGGCGCCCGCGGGCGCGCAGTGAACGGCACAAGGCGCGGCCATCGGCGCCACTGATAGGGGCTTCGCCCGCCCCGTAGACCTCGGTCACAAACAAATTGTCGACGTCCGCCAGGGCTGTTGCGAAATCTTCCAGCAGATCATGGGTCCGCGTGTAACGGTGCGGCTGAAAAATGACCACCAGCCGGCGATCGGGCCATCCGCCGCGCGCGGCGGCGAGCGTCGCCCGGATCTCGCGAGGATGATGGGCATAGTCATCCACGAAAAGGACATCGCCGTCGGCGGGATCGGAAAGGGCATTGATCTGGAAGCGCCGCCCGATACCAGAAAAAGTCCTGAGTCCCCGGGCAATGTCTTCGCGCTTGGCGCCGAGCTCATGACCGGCGGCAATCGCGGCCAGCGCGTTTAGGACATTATGGCGGCCCGGATGGCGCAAAGACGCGGTGAGCCACGCCTCCTCATCCTGATAGGCCACCGTAAAATGCATATTCTGTCCGTCCTGGACGATGTCATGGGCGCGCATCTCGGCGTCATCGCTCACCCCATAGGTCAGCACCGGCTTATGGATGTCTGGCAACAGTTCACGAATCGCGGGATCGTCGATACACACGATGGCGAGCCCATAGAAGGGCAGGTTGTGCAGGAACGCCAAAAAGGCCTGTTTTAAGCGTTGGAAGTCCCCGCCGTAAGTCGCCATGTGGTCGGCATCGATATTCGTGACGATCGCGATCAAGGGCTGAAGGTGCAAGAACGAGGCGTCGCTTTCGTCGGCCTCCGCCACGAGATACCGGCCGCGTCCGAGCCGCGCATGGCTTCCTATGCTGTTTAGGCGGCCGCCGATGACGAACGTGGGGTCGAGTCCGGCCTGCCCAAGGACGCTTGCCACAAGACTTGTGGTCGTGGTCTTGCCATGAGTCCCGGCGACCGCCACCCCTTGCTGTAAGCGCATGAGTTCCCCGAGCATTTCGGCGCGCGGAATCACCGGGATCTTGGCCGCGCGCGCGGCCTGAACTTCGGGATTGTCGGGGCTGATCGCCGACGACACGACCACCACATCCTGCGCGCTCACAAGGCTTTGGTCATGGCCGATATGGACCTTGATTCCAAGGCCCGCGAGGCGGCGTGTCGTGGCGCTCTCGGCGGCGTCCGATCCCGACACCTCGAACTTGAGATTATGGAGGACCTCGGCGATGCCGCACATACCGGCTCCGCCTATGCCCACGAAATGAATGCGGTGGACGTTATGCATGAGCCACCTCCAGACACGCCGCCACGATCCGCTCGGTGGCGTCGGGCATGGCAAACGCACGGCTGCGTTCGGCCATGCGCATGCCCACCTCCGGCGAGCGCGCAAACCCCTCGAGGAGCTCCGCGACATGGGATGGGGAAAATTCCGCCTGCGGGACGCACAACGCGGCCTCGCGATCCACGAGGAAGCGGGCATTGGCGGTCTGGTGATCGTCGGTGGCGTGCGGAAACGGCACGAGCACGGCGGCGATTCCGACGGCGCACAACTCCGCGATCGTCATCGCGCCCGCGCGGCAGACGACGACATCCGCCCATTCGTACTCGGAGGCCATGTCATCCAGAAACGCGGTCACCCGGGCCTCTATCCCGCGACTTCGATAGGCCTCCTCGGTGACGGCACGCTCACGATGCCCGGCTTGATGATGAATAACGGGGCGCCATGCCGGATCGATCAACGCTACAGCCTGCGGCAGGACGCTGTTCAATATCGATGCCCCCTGGCTACCCCCGACGACGAGCACGCGCAACGGGGGGGCGCGGCCCTTGAGCCGGATTTCGGGATGAGCGACGTTGAGGATCTCCGGCCGGACCGGGTTGCCGGTGTGCACGGCCCCGGGCAGCGAGCGAAAGGCCTCCGGAAAACCGCAGAGCACACGGTCGGCAAACAGCGCAAGCCAGCGATTGGTGAGGCCAGCCAGCGCGTTTTGCTCATGCACGACAAGCGGGGTGCGTGTCATCCAGGCGATGATGCCGCCGGGGCCTGCGACAAACCCGCCCAGCGCGAGCACGACGTCCGGCCGCCGATGCCGGAAGATGCGGTAGGTCTGCCAGAGCGCGACCATAAGACGCCCCGGCAAAAACGCCAGATCCCGCACCGATCCGCGCCGCAAACCCTGAATCGTGATCCCATCGACGGAGAATCCGGCCGCCGGCACCACGCGCGCCTCAAGGCCGCGCTCAGTCCCGATCCAAAAGACCGCCACCCCCTGGGCGCGCAACGCACGGGCTACGGCCAAGCCCGGAAAGACATGCCCCCCGGTGCCGCCGGCCAGAATCAGAACGGTCTTCATCGCGATGCCCCTTGGGCCTTGCGTTCACGGTCGATACGCAACAAAAGCCCGAGCGCCGTGCAGCTCATCAAAGTACTCGAGCCGCCATAACTCAAAAGCGGCAATGCCAGGCCCTTGGTGGGCAAGACGCCCATGTCGACCCCCATATTAATGATCGCCTCGAGCCCGATCAGGATGGCGACCCCCTGAGCGACATAGCACGAATAGAGATCGCCGTCTTGGCGCGCGGCCTCGGCAATCTGAAAGGCGCGGACCACCAGGATGCCAAAGAGCATGATCACAAACAGTACGCCGACCAAGCCAAACTCCTCGGCTATGATCGCAAACAGAAAATCGGTATGCGAGGCCGGCAGGTAATAGAGCTTCTGGATGCTAAGGCCAAGGCCGCGACCAAACCATCCGCCACGCCCAAAGGCCATGAGCGACTGCACCAGCTGATAGCCATCGCCCTTGGCGCGCGCGAAGGGGTGCAGGAAGCCTATGACGCGGTCCTCGCGGTAGCGGGACGCCAGAATCAACAACACACCAGCCCCCACCCCCGAAAGGACCACGGCCAAAAAGTGACTGAGGCGCACGCCACCCACAAACAGCATGCCGAAGGCCACCGCCCATAAGATGACCTCGCTACCCATATCCGGCTCGAGTAACAAAAGGACCCCGGTCACCATGAGCAGGGTCGCCACCGTGAGGATACCGTGGGTAAATTCACTTAAACGGTCCTTACGACGCACGAGGTAGCCGGCAAGATAGAGGACCAAAAATAATTTTAGGAACTCCGAAGGCTGGATATTGATAACCCCCAAAGACAGCCAGCGCGCCGAGCCGTTTACACGTACCCCCAGGTGCGGGATCAGAACCATCACCAACGCCACGAGCCCCGCCATCAAAAGATAAGGGGAGATCTTGCGCCACACCGCGGTAGGAATACGCACGACGACGGTGAGCGTGATGACACTGAGCGCGGTATTCACGGCGTCGTGCCAAAGATAATAGGTGCTGTAGCCCGCCTGATGGACCGAGACGAATGCCGATGCCGAGTACACCATGACAAGCCCAAATGCGAGCAGCGTAGCCAGAGTGTATAAAAGGACGGGGTCCAGGGGCGGCGGGCGACGCATGACCGCGGCGTTTGTGGTATCAGCCATGGGCACCCCCCGAACCACTTACGACAAGCCGCGTCACCGCATCCACGAACACCTCGCCGCGATGGGCATAATTGCGAAACATGTCAAAACTCGCGCACGCCGGAGACAGCAGCACCTGGTCTCCGGTTTGCGCTTGCGCGCGCGCCATGAGTACCGCCTCATCCATATCGCGCGCATGAACGATCGGGCAGCAACCGCGCAAGGCCTCTTCGATGCGCGCGGCATCGCGTCCGATCAATACCACCGCCCGCGCCTTGTCACGCACAACCGCGGCAAGCGGCGCGAAATCCGCCCCCTTGCCGTCGCCGCCTGCGATCAATACCACCGGGCCGCTCAGACCGGCCATGGCCGCGGCGGTGGCGCCGACATTCGTGCCCTTGGAGTCGTCTATCCAGTCAACGCCGTCGCGCCGGACGACGATCTGAGTGCGGTGGGCCAGGCCGCGAAACGCCCGGACCGCCTCCGTCATCGCCGCAAGGTCGCGGCTCACCGCGGTCGCGAGGGCGTACGCGGCTAAGACATTGGCGACGTTGTGATGCCCTGGAACCGGCACTGCGGTCTCCGGCATCAAGGGCTGGCGCCCGCATGCGAGCCACGACGCCCCGTCATGATCAATCAACCCAAAATCATGCCCTATCGGGCGTCCCAGCCCGAACGTGACGACCTCCCGATCTTCATGGGTCATGGCGACGACCCAGGGATCATCGCGGTTGATCACCATGCGCCCGACGCCGCTGAAGATGCGCGCCTTGGCATGCGCGTATTCCGATAGGTCGTCGTAGCGATCCATGTGATCGGGGCTTATGTTCAAAACCGTGGCCGCCTGGGCGTTCAAGCTCTCGGTCGTTTCGAGCTGGAAACTCGATAGCTCGAGCACATAGACATCGGGCGCCGGCCGATCCAAAAGCGACAGCGCGGGGATACCGATGTTGCCGCCGACTGCGACATCCAGCCCGGCGCGGGCCAGCATGTCGCCGACCAATGTCGTGACCGTGCTCTTGCCGTTTGAGCCCGTGATCGCGATCACCGGCGCCAAGCAGACGCGCGCAAAGAGTTCGATATCCCCGACCACGGCCACGCCAAGACGTCGCGCGGCGGCGATGGCCGGCTCCTTGAGGGATAAACCGGGGCTCACCACCAGGAGATCGGCGCCGGCCAGGAGCTCTTCGCGGAAATCCCCCAGCAGCACCGGCACCTGCGGGTGGCGGGCGCGCAACGATTCCAAAAGCGGCGGGGCGCGACGCGTGTCGCATACCGTGACCCCATAGCCCTCGGTCTGCAGATAATTCACGCACGACAAGCCGGTCGCGCCGAGCCCCAACACGATCGCCTGCCGGGTCATGACCGCCCCCCGAGGCTCGAGAGCCCGACCAGCACGAGGATGATGGTGGCGATCCAAAAGCGCACGATCACGCGCGGCTCCGGCCACCCTTTAAGCTCGAAATGATGGTGCAAGGGGGCCATCCTGAAGATGCGGCGCCCGGTCAGCTTGAACGATCCGACCTGCAACATGACCGAGAGGGTCTCGGCCACGAACACGCCGCCCATGATAAAGAGCAGGACCTCCTGGCGGATCACCACCGCCACGATACCGAGGGCCGCGCCCAGCGCCAGGGCCCCGACATCACCCATGAACACCTGCGCCGGGTAGGCGTTGAACCATAAAAACGCGAGCGTCGCCCCTATGATGGCGCTGCAAAAGACCAGCAGATCGCGTGCCCCGGGCACAAACGGATGGCCGACCTGCGCGGCCAGATGCGCAGAACCCGCGACATAAGCCAGAACACCCAGCGCGCCTGCCACGAGCGCCGTGGGGAAAGCGGCCAGGCCATCCAGTCCGTCCGTGAGATTGACGGCATTACTGGCGCCCGTAATCACGAGAAACCCGAGGAGCACGAACGAAAACGCCCCGAGCCGGATGAGCGGATGGGCCATCCACGGAAGATAGAACGCGGTATCCGGCCCTTTGTGGGCGACCATATACACCGCGGCCGCGGCCACGACCGAGACCAGGGTCTGGGAGGCGAATTTGGCGCGCGCCCCGATCCCGCGGGGGTTTTTGTGAAGAAGCTTCACATAGTCGTCGGCCCAGCCGATGGCGCCAAACAGCAACAGGGTCGCAAGCGCGATCCATGTGGGGCGGTTGTCAGGACGCATCCAAAGGACCGTCGAGACTGCGATCGCAAAGAGCATGAGCAGCCCGCCCATGGTCGGCGTGCCGGCCTTCTGATAGTGGCTTTGCGGACCATCTTTGCGAACCGTCTGGCCGATGAGTCGGGCGGTCAGCCTACGAATCATGGTCGGGCCCACGGCGACGCCCAACGCAAAGGCCGTCAGGAATGCGCCCAGCGCGCGCCACGCCAGCAGACCGCTGACCGGGGTGGTGGCAAATGCCTTCATGATGAGAAGAAACATCTGGTCCTTTAGCTCGCGCGCAAGGCGGATACGATGCGCTCCATGCGCATGCTCCGCGACCCTTTGATCAACACCACGGCGTCCTCGTGGAGTGCCGCC
>JAKARW010000063.1 GCA_021819125.1 Pseudomonadota bacterium
CCAGGGGCCGCTCCAGGCTGTTTCCGGGCGCCGTAGGAATCTCCGGCGTTCAGGTCGGGGAGGATGTCAACGATCGGGGCTCCACGACGCACGATCCCAGAGCGCGGGCGGCGCGCCAAAAGACGCGCCGCGGCAGGGATTAGATAACCCGGACTATCCTCGATGACAAGGCGCGGCCCCGCCAGGGTCATGCCCTTGAGATCGTCTTTTGGCGACTGCGTACTGCCGTACGGCATGCCGTGGCGATAATGGCTACCAACTATGTGTATGTGATCACATGCCGGCGTGAGCGGCGGTCGCGGCCGGTTTCACGACGATCTCTGGTCTTGACCTAGGGCAATGGCGTTTGGTCGCCGCCTGTCGACAATGGCGCCCATCGATTGTTCAAAGGGGCAGACCGTGGCGAGTAGAGTATTGTCGAGCTTTTTGGCGGCCCAGCATCGCGAATTGGACCAACTCATGGAGGGTGCCGACAATGCCTGTGGGACGCCCCAGGGCGCCGCGGTATTCGCGCGCTTTCGCGAGGCCATGGAGCACCATCTGGAGATCGAGGAGCGGGTGTTGTTTCCGGAGTTTGCGCGGCGCACCGGGCCCGGCGGACCGCTTGTGGTCATGCGCCAGGAGCACGATGCGATTCGTGGGCTATTGAGCGCACACCAAAGCGGTGGAGATGCCGCATGCCGCGCGCTTTTCGACACCATGACCGTGCTTGTGTCGCAGCATCACTTGAAGGAGGAAAACGTCCTTTATCCGATGAGCGATACGCTGCTTGCAGGCTGCGCCGAGGATCTGCTTGCCGCCATGAGGGAGGCGCCGGCCATCCATGGATGAACACTTTATCGACGCAAGCGATCTTGCCCCTCCGGAACCGCTTCAGGTGGCCTTGCAGGCGGCCACCGCGTTGCGTCCGGGAGAGCGGGTCCGCGTGCGCCTGCCCCGCCAGCCCTATCCGTTGTTCGGGCTGCTCGCCGAGCGGGGTTTTGTCTACGAGTCGGTGGCGGTGGCGCGTGGCGAGGATTGTGTCTATGACGTCGTCATAACACGCAGCGCGCCCGACACGCCATGAACACCCGGGGACTCGCCTTTGACGAAGCCCCACCGTTGATGCTCGTGCTGCGATCCTTTCTTCTCGCGCCCTGGTTTCTGGCGGCATCCGGGGTGGTGCTGATGATCGCAGGCCCCACCGCCTGGGTCGACCGTTATACCCCCGGCCTCCTGGCGGCCACCCATCTTGTGACCATAGGTTTCTTGACCTTGACCGCCACCGCCGCGGTATTTCAGTTGGTGCCGGTGGTAGCCGGTGTTGCGCTTCCCTATGCGGTGGTGCTTCTGCCCGTCGTTCGCTGGGGCTTTGCGTTCGGCGCCGTGCTTTTGGCCGCAGCCTTCCTTGGCGGCTGGGCGGTGCTGTTTTCTCTCGCCGCGATACCGCTCGCGCTCGCCGCCGGGGCGTTTACAGTCTCCGGCATGGGGGCTTTGTGGCGGTTGCCCAAGCACAAGACCATGACACCCATGACCTATGCCATCCTGATGCTGGGAGCCGCGCTCGTCATGGGGCTGATCATGGCAGGCGAGCGCGGCGCCCTCGCGCCGATTTCCGCAAGACTGCTCGATGCTCATCCCTTGTGGGCGCTCGCCGGGGGTTACTTTGTGCTCTGGGCGGCGGTTGCCACCCAGGTCTTGCCGATGTTTCAGGGCATACGTCCTTGGTCTGCGCGTGCGCCGCTCGCCCTTGGGCCGCTTGTTCTTAGCCTCCTGCTTGCGATATCCGCCGCCAACGCCTGGGCGGGCGGCGTGGTGCGCGCCGCCCCGCCGGTCGCGCTTGCCGCCGTGGTTGTGGTCGTCGCCGTGCGCACGGCGCATCGCTTGTGGACACGGACGCGCCGGCGGGCCGATGCCATGACCGTCTTCTGGTACATGGGACTTGCCGGGCTGGCGGCGGCGGGTATGGTCGGCGGACTCATGGCCGCGGGCGTCCCGATGGGAGTCAAGGGGCCGCTTGTTTTCGGGTTTCTCGCCATCATGGGCGCGGCGGTCTCGTTGATGGATGGCATGCTCTACAAGATCGTGCCGTTCCTCGTATGGCTCCACCTCCAGCGCAAGCCGGGCGCAGTCCATGTCCTGATGTCGTCTGCAATCGGCGAGCGCGCCATAAAGGCCCATGTCTTTGTGCATGCAGCGGTCATCGCCTTGGGTCTTGCGGCGATCGGCTGGCCGCGTGCGTTGAGCGAAGTGGCTGGGGCGATGTGGATCGCCGATGGCGCCATGCTCGGCGCCAATCTCATCAGGGCGCTTATCTTCTACCGGCGCCTGTCATCGCGCGCCGCCGCCGGCGTCTTGCCCCATGCGGCTCTTTGACGCGCCCCATATCGCATATTTTCTGGCGGGCTTGGGGCAGATTCTGGTGGCCCTGATCCTGTGGGCGTTGTGGCTGTTCGGGGCCTTTGCCGGCGCCTATGCCCTGCCGCCTCTGCCAGTCTCGCCGATCGCGTTGCATGGCTTTCTGATGATCTACGGGGTCTTTCCGTTTTTCGTATTCGGCTTTCTCGCCACCACCTTCCCGCGATGGATGCAGACCACGCCGCCGGCCCGGTGCGCCTACCGCAATGCCTTCGCGCTGCGGGCCGCGGGCCTCATCGTGGTCTATGCGGGTCTTATCCTCGGAGACCGCGCCGTGGTCCTTGGGGCGGTGATCATGGCCGCGGGCGATGCACGCCTCGTCGCCGCGCTCATCGGTGTCTATCGCGGCGCCCAAAAGGCCGCGCGCCGGGGCGTCATGCTCTTTACCTTCACACTGATAGCTGAGGTCGCGGGCCTCTTGCTCTACGCCGCCGCCCTCTGGCGCGGGTCGCCGGTGTCGCCTTTGATCGCGATCCGCGTCGGCCTCTTTGGCTTTCTCTTACCGACCCTTTTTGGGGTCAGTTACCGCATGATCCCGTTTTTCACGGCCTCGGTCCTCACCGGCTACCGGCGCCCTCTCGCCAACCCGAAGATTCCCATGGCATTCCTGGCCGCGAGCGCAAGCCATGCTCTACTCGCAAGTCTTGGGTGGTACGCCGTGCTTGCCGTGCTCGATCTCGCCATCGCCGCGGCCGCCTGGTATCACCTAGCCCTCTGGGCCCGGCGGGATGTCATGCGTCACGGCCTCCTAGGGCTTTTGTATGTCGGCTACGCGTGGCTGGGAATGGGCTTTGCGCTCTATGCCGTCCGCGATGCCGGGCTTGTCATGGGTTACCAGGCCCTGGGGCGCGGCCCGCTCCACGCCCTGGGGATTGGCTTTGCCTTAAGCCTCATCGTCGCTATGGCGACGCGTGTGACGCGCGGCCACTCCGGCCGCCCGTTGGCCAGTGATACCTTAAGCTGGGTAGCCCTCCTTGGTATCGAGGCCGCGGCGGTCTTGCGGATCGCCGCCGGCATCCCCGCGCTCGATCAGCTCGCCCCTTACGATTTGAGCGTGTTCGCGGCACCGGTCGCCATCGTCACCTTGCTGCCTTGGGCCGCCCGCTATGCCGTGATGCTCGCTACCACCCGCCGCGAGCCGCCATCGTGACGAGCCTTTTGATTCTACCCTTGCTGCTCGCCGTGCATGTTTTGTCTGTGATCCTGTGGATCGGTGGTCTGGCCTTCGTCACCACGGTGGTGCTTCCGGCCCTGGCCCGGCTGCCGGCTGCCCGACGGATCCCGGCCTTCCTCGAGATCGAGCGGCGCTTCGGTCTGCAGGCGCGGGTCCTGGTGCTGGTGGTGGGGGCCTCCGGTGCCGACATGCTGGCGCGATTGCGCCTCGCACGCCTCCTTGGCACCGTCCATGGTCTGTGGCTCGACGGCATGATCACATTCTGGGCACTGTTCATGTTGCTTCTGTTCGTGCTCGAGCCGGCGGTCCTGCATCGTCGCCTGCGCGAGCGCGGTACGCGCGACGGCGAGGCCACGCGGGTCATGTTGCTGCGCGGTCACGCGGTCTTGCTGATACTCGCCCTCATCGTGGTGACCGCCGCGGTGTTTGGTGTCCAGGGTGTCGGGTGAGGCCCTAGCCGTCGGGCAGCACCACGCCCGGCATGATCGCGCGCAGTTCGGTGGCGAGCTGCGATGTGAGCCACGGGCGGTAAGTCGTAGCGAGCCGCGGGTCGGGGCAGCCCATGGGTCGGAAGTTCTTCAGGGTCACCGAGCGCGCACCCAGGGCGGTAAGCTCCCGTAGCATGGTGGCGAGGTCGTGACTGGACAAAAGCTCCGGATGGACGGTGGTGCGTAGTTCGTGGGGCTTGCCGCTGCGCAACACGGCCTCGACCGACGCGCGCGCCGCCGCGCCGCTCCCGTCACGCGCGGTGATGGCGTCATAGCGGGAGAATGGCCCCTTGATGTCGAGACCGATCCAGTCCAGATCCCCGAGAAGGGTCTGGAGGCGTCGCGCCGACACGCCGGCGGTGTGCAAGGCGGTGCCAAACCCGAGCGCACGAATCTCCACCAGCGCCTTGTGTACCGCTGAGGCTTGCGCCAACGGTTCGCCGCCGCTTATGACGACCGCATCCAGGAGGCCCACGCGGGTCTCAAGAAAACTGCGCACCACCGGCCACGACAAGCCCGCTTCGCCGGCCCAGAGATGGCTATTGTGGCAATAGGGGCAGCGCCACGGGCAACCGATCACAAACAAGACGGCGGCCTGACGCCCTGGGTAGTCCACACTACTCCAGGGCACAAGGCCGCCTAGGCGCAGACTCACGCCGACAACCTGTTCTCCACGAAAAACTGACGCTCGTAGTGTTCGCCCTTCTTGCCTTCGTTGAATGACGCCACCGGCCGATGGTAGCCCATCACCCGTGTCCAGACCTCACAGACCTGCCGTTCCTCCGGGCGCAACCCGCCGCCCACGTCTTCCTTATCGCTCACTATCCCGTCCATATTTCCTCCTTGCCTATTCGCCCTGTGCCAGGGCTCGCCGCCGCGCCCACGCCTCTTCGTCGCAGGTCGGGCAAAAGACATGCTCGCCCGCGAGATAGCCGTGCCGCGGACATATCGAAAACGTCGGTGTGATGGTGATGTAGGGCAGACGAAAACGCGTCAAGGCGCGTCGCACGAGGTCGCGCGCCACCGATGCGCTAGACAGCCGCTCGTTCATATAAAGATGCAGTACCGTGCCCCCGGTGTAGCGCCTCTGGAGATCTTCCTGCCGCTCGAGGGCCTCGAATGGATCCTCGGTAAAACCGACCGGCAACTGCGATGAGTTCGTGTAATAGGGGCGGTCGGTGGTCCCGGCTTGCAGGATCCCTGGAAAACGCTTGCGATCGGAGCGCGCAAACCGGTAGGTCGCACCCTCGGCCGGTGAGGCCTCGAGGTTGTAGAGATGGCCGGTCTGCTCCTGAAACTCGGCGAGCCGCGCGCGTATATGATCGAGCAGGCGGCAGGCCTGCGTGTGACCGGCATCGTCGGTGATGTCGATCGCGCCCGCCGTGAAGTTGCGCACCATCTCGTTGATCCCGTTGACCCCTATGGTCGAGAAGTGATTACGCAGCGTGCCCAAATAGCGTTTCGTGTACGGAAACAGGCCCTGGTCCATGTAGGTCTGTATGGTCTTGCGCTTGATCTCGAGGCTCGTGCGCGCGAGTTCGAGCAGTCGGTCGATGTGGCCGATAAGCCCCGCCTCGTCGCCGCGATGCAGGTAACCAAGACGCGCGCAATTGATGGTAACGACTCCGAGCGACCCGGTCTGTTCGGCCGATCCGAAAAGGCCGTTACCGCGCTTTAGAAGCTCGGTCAAGTCAAGCTGTAAACGGCAGCACATGGAACGGACCATATGCGGCTTCAGGTCCGAATTCATAAAGTTCTGGAAATAGGGAAGACCGTATTTTGCGGTCAGGGAAAACAGGCGCTCGACGTTCTCCCCCTCCCAGTCGAAGTCGGGGGTGATGTTATAGGTCGGGATCGGGAACGTGAACACCCGTCCCTTGGCGTCGCCGGTTTCCATGACCTCGAGATAGGCCTTGTTGATCATGGCCATCTCCGGCGCCAGGTCGCCGTAGGTAAAGGGCATTTCCTCGCCACCTATGACCGGCACCTGGTCACGAAGATCTTCGGGGCAGGTCCAGTCGAAGGTCAGGTTGGTAAAGGGCGTCTGCGTACCCCAGCGCGAGGGGATGTTCAGGTTATAGATGAGCTCCTGGATGCATTGCAGGACATCCTCGTAGCGCATGCGATCCTTGCGCAAAAACGGAGCGAGATAGGTGTCGAACGAGCTGAAGGCCTGCGCCCCGGCCCATTCGTTTTGCAAAGTCCCAAGAAAATTCACGATCTGGCCCACGGCGCTCGAGAGGTGTTTCGGGGGGCTCGCCTCGACTTTGTTGGCGACCCCGTTTAGGCCCTCGGTGAGTAGCGTGCGCAGTGACCAGCCCGCGCAATAGCCTGACAGCATGTCGAGGTCGTGGATGTGCAGCGCGCCATCGCGGTGCGCCTCACCTACCTCCTTTGGGTAGACATGGTTCAGCCAGAAGTTCGCGACCATCTTGCCCGATACGCTCAATATGAGCCCGCCGAGCGAGTAGCCCTGATTGGCGTTGGCCTGCACGCGCCAGTCCCGGCGATCAAGATATTCCGTGATCGCCTCCTCGACCTCGACGCGGACTTTGCCTTGTTCACGGGTCAGTCGCCGCTTCTCGCGATAGACGATATAGGCGCGCGCGGTGCGCCGGTAGCCGTGAATGAGAAGAGTGTCCTCCACGAGGTCCTGGATGGTCTCCACGTCCGGGCTCCCGGCGGGACTGCGAGCGAAGACCTCCTGGGTCATGCGAGTCGCCTCTTCGGACCCGTACTCGCCGGTCGCAAGCCCTGCGCGCAGTAGGGCATAATAGATTTTGCGGTCGTCGAAGGGTGCGACACGACCATCGCGCTTGCGTACGCTATCGGGGGTTTTTGTGACCATGAGCACCCTACTCCTTGTGTTTCGGACGACTACAAATACAATTTCTTGCGGTCCCGCCCCTTGATCTTCGTCAATTCGGGAGACGGCGCGGCTGCGTAAACTGCGGACCCTTGAAGTTCGGATTTCCGGGGTGGGGCGGGGCGTGCCTATGACGACGGCGGTGGCAAGAAAAGACGACGCCAGATGCCCGTCTGCGGTTGTGGCCGCCTATCGCCTGCGCGACGCGGTCTATCTGAATCTTACCAATCGCTGCACCCTGCGTTGCCGGTTTTGCCCCAAATTTCATGGCCTGTGGACGGTCGGAGAGGCGCGGCTGCGTCTGCGGACGGCCGATGAGCCCGCGGCCGCGACCGTGATTCAGGCGGCGCGCGCCGAGGGACCCTGCACGGAATACGTCTTTTGCGGGTTGGGAGAGCCTACGACGCGCTGGTCTACGCTTTTAACGGTGGCCGCCGGCTTGCGTGTCGAGGGTCGGCCGATACGTCTTAATACCGATGGTCTGGCAAGCCTCGTCCAGGGTCGCGATGTGGCCCCGGAGCTTGCGGGCCTCATAGATCATGTCTCGATTTCGCTCAACGCCGCAGACGAGCGCGCCTATGAGCACCTCTGCCGCCCGAGCCGTGCCGGCAGTTATGCCGCCATGCTGGCGTTTGCCGCGCGCGCCCGGGCCTTCGTGCCGCGCGTCACGCTGACTGCGATCGCAGGCCTGGAGGGCGTGGATCTGGATGCCTGTGCGCGTATGGCGCGCGAGTTGGGTGTGGCGTTTCGTGCGCGGCCCCTGGAGTCGACTGATGGCCGTTCTTTCCGAGTTCGTTGAGACCTTCGGGCAGCAGCTTCTCCGTCAATTCGGCGAGCGTGTCCATAAGGTGACCATAGATGCGGGCTTCACCTGCCCCAATCGCGATGGGTCGCGAGGGCGCGGCGGTTGCACGTTCTGCAACAACAAGTCATTTCATCCCCCCACCGGGGTCCAGACGATCAGTGACCAAGTGCGTGAAGGCATGCGATGCGTGCGGCGGCGAACCCGCGCGCGCAAGGTCATTGCCTATTTTCAGACCTACACGAACACCTATGCCCCCTTGTCACGCTTAAGCGCGGCCTATGAGGAGGCGCTGGCGGTGCCGGGGGTCGTGGGTCTGAGCGTGGGCACGCGCCCCGACTGCCTGTCGGAAGCGGTGGTCGCCTTGATCGCCTCGTACCGGGATCGCGGGCTTTCGGTATGGGTGGAGCTCGGATTGCAATCGAGCTTCGATGAGACGCTCGCGCGCGTCAACCGGGGTCATGGTTATCGCGAATATCGCGAGGCCGTAGCCCTGCTGGCGCGCTACCGGATCCCGGTATGCACCCACCTCATCGTGGGTCTGCCGGAAGAGGGCCGCGACCACGCCCTGCGCACACTGGCCCGGGTCCTGTCGTTGGGCGTGGCCGGCCTTAAGATCCACCCGCTGCATGTCGTGCGCGGCAGCCGTCTTGCCCACGATTTCCGCGCCGGCCGGCTCACACCACTCGAGATGTCGACGTATGTCGGTATCGTTGCCGATCTCGTCGAGCGCACGCCCCGCCATGTCGTCTTCCATCGTCTCACGGGGACTGCCAAGGCGGCCTTGCTCCTGGCCCCCGACTGGTGCGTCGGGAAGTGGCGAGTGTTGAATGCCATTACCGCCGAACTGGCGCGGCGCGGGACCTGCCAGGGGGCGTTCGCCTGTGAGGGGGTCTCATGGTAGCAGTGCCCGAGCTCGTGTGTCCGGCCGGAACTTTGGCGGCCCTGGAGGCGGCGGTCGATCATGGCGCCGATGCCATCTATGTCGGGTTGCGTAACGAGACCAATGCGCGCAATTTCCCGGGCCTCAACCTGACGCCCGCCGAACTCGCCTCCGGCGTCCGCTATGCCCATAATCACAAGCGCAAGGTCTATCTGGCGCTCAATACCTATGCCCAGCCGGGACGGGTCGGCCTGTGGCGGCAGACCGCCGACCAGGCGATCGCAGCCGGCGTCGATGCCATTATCGCCGCCGACCTTGCGGTCTTGCGTCATTGCGCCCAACACCACCCCACTGTGCCGCGCCACTTGTCGGTCCAGGGGTCGGCGACCAATACCGAGTCGCTGCGGTTTTATGCCGAGGGCTTCGGGGCCACACGCGCCATTCTGCCGCGGGTCCTGGCCTTGAACCAGGTCGTCAAGCTCGCGGCCGGCGCGCCACTGGATCTGGAGGTGTTTGCGTTCGGCGGCCTGTGCGTCATGGTCGAGGGGCGCTGCGCGCTGTCTTCCTATGCCACGGGCGTTTCGCCCAATACCTGCGGGGCATGCTCCCCGGCCTCCGCGGTACGCTGGGAAGAGCAGGGCGGGCGCCGGCGCGTGCGATTGAACGGCGTCCTGATCGATGCCTTCGAAAAAACCGAGAAGGCCGGCTATCCCACGATCTGCAAGGGACGGTTCAAGGTCGATAACCGCGTGACCTATGCCCTCGAAGAGCCGACCAGCCTCAATGTTCTGCCGATCCTCGCGGATCTCGCGCGCATCCCGGTGCGGGCCATCAAGATCGAGGGCCGGCAACGCTCGCCGTCCTATGTGGCGCGTGTCACCGCCATCATGCGCGCCGCCCTTGATGCCTGTGCCCGCGACCTGGCGGGTTTTACCGTCCGGCCGGAGTGGGCCGAGGGCCTCGCCGCCCTGTCTGAAGGCCACCAGCAGACCCTGGGCGCGTTTGATAGGCCGTGGCGATGAAGCTCGCGCTTGCACCCATACCGTTTTTTTGGCCAGCCGACGCGATCGCGGAGTTCTATGCCACAATTGCCTCCACGGCGGTCGATATCGTCTATCTGGGCGAGACCGTCTGCTACAAGCGCCGTGGCCCGACGCTCGCCGAGTGGTTGGCCATTGCCGATCGCCTGGCCGATCATGGCAAGGAGGTTGTGCTTTCGAGTCTCGTCTTGGTGGATGGCGAGGCAGAACTCAAGGCCACCCGGAGATTGTGCGCAAACGGTCGCTATCTCGTCGAGGCCAACGACATGAGCGCGGTCTCGCTGTGCCGTGGCGCGCGGTTCGTCGCCGGCGCGACCTTGAATGTCTATAACGAGGAGGCCCTGGCTATCCTCGCCGATGCCGGGGCTGTGCGTTTCGTGGCCTCCGTGGAGTTGAGTGGGGCGGCCCTTGCGACCTTGCGCGCGGCCGGCCCCGCCCATCTTGGTTGCGAGGTGCTGGCCTTCGGTCGTCCAGCGCTTGCCTATTCGGCGCGTTGTTTTAGTGCTCGTAATGCCGAGCGCGGCAAGGACCGGTGCGAATGGGTCTGTGAGCAGGAGCCCGAGGGGGTGTTGGTGCGAACCCAGGAGGACGATGCGTTCCTGACATTAAATGGCCTCCAGATCCATGCCGCGCATCCCCTCAATATCCTAAGCGAGATCGACGCCATGCGCGCCGCCCATGTCGATATCCTGCGCATCATGCCCGAGGTCCGCGACACGGCGCTTGTGATAGACGCCTTTCGTGGCGTCCTAGATGGGCGCTACCCGCTCGCCGAGGCGCAGACGCGCCTTGCGCCCTTGACCGGCGGCCTGAATGCCAATGGTTACTGGCGCGGTGCCGCCGGTCGCAGCCACGTCCCGTGAGATTGTTTTGGCACCGCGCGCGGCACGTCGCGCCCCCGCAATTCCCGGTCTATGAGCAGACGCAAATCTCGCGCGCATCGCGCGGCGAGGCGGTGCTCGGCTTTGTGCGCCTCACGCGCTGCGCCCTCGTGGGGGCCTTCGAAGACCCCCGTCGTGCGCTACGTCTTTCCTACATCGGCGAGCGTTTCCCGGTGGTGCGGCGACTGACCGGCGGCGGCAGTCTGTCGCTCGATCCCGACACCCTGATCGCGGCGCTTGCCCTGCCGGCCGGTCACTACGCGGCCATGGCGCCGGCGACTCTCTTATCGACCCTCGCCGCGCCATTCCTGGCCGCCCTCCGTGGCTATGGCATAGACGCGGTGTTCGCGGCCCCCAACGATATCGTCGTGGGCGGGCGCAAGGTGGCGAGCGTCTTTGCAAGGCGGGATGCCGATGTTGTGTTGTTCGAGGCCATCGTATCGCTTACGCTGGACGTCGAGGAGCTTTTGAAGACCCTGCGGCTGCCCTTGGAAAAGCTCTCCGAACAAGGTCTGCTTGCGGCGCGCGAGCGGTTTGCGCCGCTGCGCACGTTGATCCCCGGCCTGCGGTTGGGGTCGCTTTATGCACGCATCGCCGCCGAGACCGCGCGGGCTCATGGCCGCACGCCGTATCGCGAGCGCCCCATGGCCTTAAGCGCGGCCTCTTGCGCGGCGCTGGAGGAGAGGCCGGCGGCCGATGTTCAGGCGTTTCTGAAGACCCCGGGCGGCGTGCTTTATCTGGATGTGTGGCTCGAACCCGGAGGGATCATACGCGCGGCGTGCTTCAGCGGCGGCGTGGCGTGCCTCGACTACGATCTCCTGGCGCGGCTGCAGGCATCGCTTGTGGCCACCGACATCACGCAGGCCGAGTCCACGCTTGCCAGGGCCCTTGGCGACACGTCCCCTGATATCGTCGGCGTGGAGGCCGCGGATATCGTGTATCTGGGCCATTTGTGCGCCGCGCGCTTTCATATCGGCCGACACCTGGATCTCGCGGCGGCAACCCAGATCAGCACCTTCAGCCCCGACCGCACAGCCTCGGTCGAGGCCTTGTTGGGGTCCATAGACGCCGTTTTGCTGCCTTATTGTGCCAAGCCCGCGTGGTGCAAGTGGCGGCATCGCGATGGCTGTCCTGAGTGCGGGCAATGCGCGGTGGGCGAGGCCTATGGTCTGGCGCGCGCGCGAGATCTGACGGTCGTGACCATCACCCGCTATGAACACCTGCGCGCCGTACTCTCCGACCTCAAAAGCCGTGGCGCGCGCGCCTTTCTGGGGGTGTGTTGCACGGATTTCTTTCTAAAACGCGACTACGCCTTTATCGAGGCCGGTGTCCCCGCGGTGTTCCTGGATATCGGTGGCGACACCTGCTATACGCTACGCCAGGAGGAGGCCGCCTATGCCGGGCGCTTCGAGGCCGAGGCGTTCGTGGATGCGCGGCTCTTGGGGCGCCTCCTGGATTGGCGCGACCGGCTGACGGCTGGCGAGGGGTGAGAGGAACGGAAAACGCGTGCGGCCGCCGAAAGATTGCTTGACGCCATCCGACCTCCTTAG
>JAKARW010000064.1:0-6880 GCA_021819125.1 Pseudomonadota bacterium
CCCGGGGCGCGCGTGCTCGATCTTGCCTGTGGCGATGGTTACTTCACGGCCGCACTCGCGCGGCGTGTCGGGCCGGACCGCACCGTGGGCCTCGATCTCGACCCCGCGCTGCTCGCCCAGGCCCGCTTGGCCTACGCCGATCTGCCCTGCGACTGGCGACTGGGGGATGCCATGGCCATCGGCCAGTCGTGCCCCGGGCCTTTCGATGTCGTGCTTATGGCCAACACCTTCCATGGCGTACCGGACAAGACCGGGCTGGCACTCGCCGTGGCCGCGGTGCTCGCGCCCGAAGGGCGCTTTATGATCATCAACTGGTATCCGCGTGCACGCGAGGAGACCCAAGTCCTCGGCCTGCCCCGCGGGCCGAAGACCGAATGGCGGCTGTCCCCGGAGGCGACCGTGGATACCCTGGCCCCCGCCGGTTTCGAGCCTCATCGCCTCGTGCCGCTGCCGCCCTACCACTATGGCCTCATCCTTAAGGCGGGGTCCACGACGTAAAGACGCCTCGGTACAAGGCGCCGGGGTCGCCTCTGTCGCTGCGATCGTTTGAGGTCTCAGAATGGCCGCGAGAGGGGAGCGCCCGCGACCCGTGAGGGGTGGTGCCCCATGGGCGATCACCCGTGACGGCCCTGGCGAAATCCCTTAAGATGCCAAAAGGCGGCCGCCCGCTTTAAGGCTAATGCCATACCCGACCGGCGCCGTGGTCCCGCCGCCGCCCGAAGGCCGTAGAGTGCCACCCGGGCGCGGCCTGCGTTCTTACATTAAGGAGCATGAGGCGTGTCTGAACTTCAGATCCCCCTAGCCGGATTCGGCCCCGACCCCGCGCCCCCGCCCAAAGGCCATAAGGCCTTTGATCGTCTCGTGAAAAAGATTGAGGAGGCGCGCAAGTCGCTTGAGGCCTGGGCGGCGGTACTGGCCCCCTATCAGGAAAAATACACAAAAGAGCTGCTCCCTTTGCACGCCACCTGCCGCACCCTGCGCATCGGCTTTGTAAGACGCCTCGATGAGGCGCAAAACGACAAGGGGCTGAGCCAAACCGAGCGGCGGGGCGTGAAAATGCTGGTCGCGGAACTCGCCGCCTCCTTGCTCGCCGAAGGGGATGATCGGGAACTGCGTGCGCTCTATAAGCGCCATGCGCGCCAAGACTACGAGGAGCACGAAGCCGAGGTCCGCAAGGCCGCCGCCGCGGCCTTCGAAGAGACATACGGGATCGACCCGGAGGCGCCGATCGAGGAGATCCTGCGTCAGGCCGCCGAACAGTTCGGCGGGGGCACCGACCAAGACGACGCGCCGACCCGCCACACGCCCTCCAAGGCCGAGGCCGAGCACCGCCGTATCCGCGAATCGATCCGCGCCCTTTATCGCAAACTGGCAAGCGCCCTGCACCCCGACCGTGAGCCCGATCCCGATAAGCGCGACCATAAGACGGTACTTATGCAACGGGCCAACCACGCCTACGAAAACGAACGGCTCCTGCCGCTCCTCGAACTGCGCCGTGAGCTCGATCCCGGGCAAGGACCATGGGCCGGCGAGGATGAGGAGGCCGTGAAGCTTTATACCAAAGCGCTGCGGCACGAACTGGACGCCCTCGAAGACGAGGTCATGATCGCCGAAGCGGACTTTCGGATGCGTTTTGCCATCGACCCCATGGTCACGCTGACCCCTCGAAATGCCTTGAGGACGCTCGCCACCGAGATCGCCGACACCCGCGCCATGGCCGACTCTCTGAAGGCGGAACTGACCGATATCGCCGATCTTCCCTCCTTGAAGCGCTGGCTGCGCGCCCTGCGCGACGGGGACTGGGCCTAAAGAACGGCCCCATCGATCGAGGCCCGGGGGCCACCGGCCCCGACCGTCAATCATCGGCCTCGTCCCTTAGCCCCAGACTGGCATTGGGGTCGGGCGGCATGTCGGTATCGTAGAGCCGCACCCATCCGTCCTCGTCGTCCGCAGACCGTCCCTTGGCCACATACATCGCCCGGTCGGCCTGATCGACCAGGCGCTCGGCATGGCGCGCGTTGAGCGGAAAAAACGTCACCCCGAGGCTTACGCGCACCGACACCTCGCGGGCATCCACGCGAAATGGCCCGTCGAGCGCGGCCTTTAGATGCGCGATGATCGGTGCGAGGTCCGTCTTCCAGCGCAGCCCCTCGATCAAGAGCACGAACTCGTCACCCCCCAGCCGCGCCACATGATCGGTGCCGCGCAAGGCCCGCTCGAGCCTGCGCGCGAGCGTCCTTAGTACCGTATCCCCGGCGGCATGGCCATAGCGGTCATTGATTCCCTTGAAATCATCGATGTCGAGAAAGCCCACCGCCAATAGCCACCTCTCGCGCTCGGCGCGCGCCAGCGCTCGGCGCAATACCGTAGACAGACCCTTGCGATTCATGAGGCCCGTGAGCGGATCGTGCGTGATGAGATTTTTCAGGATGTCCGCGTGGCGCGCGGCCTCGGCCTCCCAGCGCACCGCGATCGCCTGGATCTCGCGGTAGGCGTAGCCGCTGAAAAGAAGCGCTGCAACAAGAAAGATCAAGGGGATCTCGGCCTGCCGGTGCCACCACTGCGCCACCCATAGCGCCCGCGGGACATCCGCAAACGCGATCAGGGGATAGCCTGTGATCCTCACGAACACGCCGTAGCGATACTCGTGGTCGGCGCTGACCCAGCCGTTGAAGGTCCCCTGCGTGGCGTGCGGATGCCGCTGCAATGTCCGGACAAGAATGCCCGTCTGCGGCCGATCGAGTAGGGCATTGAGCTTGCCGCGCGGGACCGGCGCCCGGCCCTCCATATAATCATCATCACGCAGGATGCCGACGGCAAGCCCCGGCGGTAGCGACAGATGCGTAAACAGGGCCTCGAAATTGCGAAACCGGATCGGCGTCACCACGATAAAACACGCGTGCCCCAAGGGCCCCATGACGGTGTCGCTAAAGCCAACCACCCAGTGATCGACAAGCGGTCCTTGCAGCGGCCGATGGATATGCAGTCCGGGGTGCGCCAATGCGCGATGCAGGCCCGGCCAGACCTTTGGATTCTTCCGAAAATCGGGGAGCGGCCGCCCCTTTGACACGGCCGTGGAGGCAATCACCTGCCCGTTTGGCGCGATGAGATCGGCGCTTGCGAGCTCCGGCGAGACCTCCTGGTAGGCACGCAGCAGGCGGCGGGCATACGCCGGATGATGCCTGGCATGGATCGCCGTCAGTTCACGCGCGAGAAACCGCAGGCCCGAGGCCTCGCGGTCGAGATTGTCGCGCGTAGCCGTCGCGATCAGCGAGGTCGTGAGCATCAGCCGGTCGATACCGGTCTTTTGATAGCGCCGCCAGGAATGCCAGCCGAAGAGGACGGAAAACAGCACGGTGGCCGCGACCGCAAACCAATACGCCGCCATCAATGCATAGCGATACGGCAGCGCCCCAAAGCGCTGGCGCCACGCGATCCGCCGTCCCTGCGGGGTCCCCTTGGGTCCGTGCGGTCTTCCCATACGCCCCCACTCGTTTCCGCCGCCAAGACCTCTCTGCGCCCGGTCGCGGCCCTTCACAAAACCCCTCCCACTTCAGCATAGCCCAGGAATCGGGCAGGTCCATGACCTAAAGGTCAATGCCGCGGGGACCCGCGACACCGGCGTGACAAGGCCCAAGCCCAATGGAGAGCCCCTTTCAAGCAACCGGCCGACGATCTCGCCCGTCCGCCCCTTTACGCTAAATCATGGTATCGTAAAATAATAAAGTGGGCCGAGCCGGCCCGCCTTTGAAGTGACTTTATGTCCGTTGGCAAGGAAGGAGGCCCATCCTTGGCGCAAAGCGACCCCGACGCCCCCACGGGCATGGTGGCCATCACCTTCGCGGTCATGGCGAGCATCATCATGAACGTGCTCGACACGACGATCGTGAACGTCGCACTCCCTCATATGCAGGGCGGCCTACGCGCCAATATCGATCAGGTGACCTGGATTCTGACAAGTTACATGCTGGCCATGGTCGTAGTCACGCCCATGACGGGCCTGCTCGTCGAACGCTTCGGGCAGCGGCGCCTGATGATCGGCAGCGTCGCGGGCTTCGTATTAGCATCGGCTTTAGCCGGCCAGTCTCACAGTATAACGGAAATGGTGATTTGGCGATTTCTGCAAGGACTGCTCGGGGCCTCCATGGTACCCGTGGGGCAGGCTATCCTGGTGTCGAGCTACCCACCGGCACGGCGTGGCATGGCCATGGCCACGCTCGGCATGGGGATCATGCTAGGGCCGATCCTCGGTCCCATCCTAGGCGGCTATATCACAGATGACGCCTCGTGGCGCTGGTGTTTCTATGTGAACGTTCCGGTCGGCTTGATCGCGCTCTTTTTGCTGATCCGGCATGTCCCGGAAGCGGGCCAAAGCCCGCATCCGCGGCCGATCGACTGGCAGGGCTTTCTGGCCATGGCCATGGGCCTTGGCTGCGCCCAGACGGTCTTGAGCCTCGGCGATCAGGACGACTGGTTTAGTTCGCAAACCATAACGACGCTGACTGTGGTGGCGGCGGCAAGCCTCATGCTGTTCGTCTGGCGGTCGCTCACGGTCGACCGTCCGATCGTCAACCTGCGGCTTTTGAAAAACCGCGCGCTTGCGCTCGGCAGCGCGGGGATCGGTCTTTTTGGTCTGGCATTGTACGGCGTCATGGTGATCCTGCCGTTCTACCTGCAAGAACACATGGGCTACGAGGCTCAGACCGCGGGCCTCGTCATGGCCCCGCAGGGCGTGGGGGCGATGGTCTCCATGGCGCTTGCCGGGCGGCTCCTGAACCACGGGGCCAACCCACGCCTGGTGGCGCTGTCCGGCATCGCGCTGGGCACCTTCGGCTCCTACCTCACTCTATCCTACAACCTCCATATCGACATGGCCTGGGTGATATGGCCGGGTCTCATTCGCGGGCTTGGTCTTGGCCTCATCTCCATCCCGCTTTTCACTATCGCGTTCTCGAGCCTCACGAGACAGGAGACCGCCGAGGGCTCGGGGATATTCAACCTCATGCGCAATCTGGGCGGGTCCATAGGCATTGCCATTATCACTACGATCATAAGCGAATACACGCAGGTGGCATGGAATCAGATGGGCGGCCACATCACCCCCTATACCCCGATGCTCGCCATCGTACTCCACGGACACCAGGCCACGGCGGCCACGGTGCAAACCTTGGCCCAGATACTGGGCCAGCACGCCGCCATGCGCGGCATACTCGACGCCTTCGTGTTCGTCTTCTGGGGGTTCATCATTCTGATTCCACTGGTGCTCTTCATGGGTAACCCCAAGACAAGCCACCCGGTGGAGATCGTGGTCGAGTCCTAGGGCGCGGGACCCACACCGCAAACGGCGCAAACACAATCGGCCCCCGCCGGGCCCGCGTCCATCCCATTTCCATGAACGCAAAAACGCCCCTGCGCTTATCGTTCTCGCGCGGAACATAATCGACACAAAAAACCCCGGGCGCGGTCTTCCGGCCCGGGGTTTCCTTTAGCCTTACTTGATCTTGAGCGACTTCAGGGTGGCCTTGTCGGCGACACCCGTCACTTTCAGACCGTGCTTCTTCTGATAGATGCGTAGCGCGGCCTCAGTCTCCCGCCCCATAAAACCATCAGCCTTGAGTCGGGCGCCGGAGCGATCCAGGGCCTCCTGGATCGCCTTGACGTGCGCATTGCCGACGGCCTTGCGGGCCACCACTTTATGCGCGACGGGCTTGTGGCCCGCCATCTTCATGCCCGCCAAAGCGACGCCCGGGATTGCTACGGTAACGCCGAGCAACAGCGCCGCGGCCCCAAGAAAGCCCTTGCGAACGGATGTGTTCATTGTGTCCTCTTTATTCCTTCATTGTGAATCAAAACCCCCTCCGATCGACAGCCGGACCCATCCGCGGGTAAAACCATCCCAGGTCGGTTTGCGGCCTCGAAGAGGGCGCGCGCAGTATAGATGAATCCGTTTTGCAAAGACAATGGGTATTGTGGAATCTTTTTATCGTGGCGTACTTTTCCGCATCTCTGGCCGCTAACGTTAGCATGGTAACCAATATTGGACGTTAACATGATAACCAATATCGGCAGAATTATGTTTTTCCAGCGATTTTGCAAGTAAGGCGGTACCGTATTCTCGAATCTTGGGCGCTCGAATGACGCTTATTGTGCCGGTATTGCCGCTGACAAACCCTTACCGAACCGGACCAGCGGCACAAAACGACAGACGTACAGTCTCCCTTATCCGCGTAAATCCCTTATAAATCCTGTGATCATTGCATCGCACCAAGACAGGCGCTGCGGATATCAGAAAGGGCGTCAGGCGCCCCAAGTCCTGGGGGTTTTGAGAAGGCCGCCGTCACCGCGCTAAACCAAGAAGTCGGCCCGAGCTCGCGTACCGTGTACGGCGCGCGGCCCATGGAAGGCATCGAAAGGGTCTTTGCACGCCGGAAGAGTCGGATAATCCTTTGGCGCATGAACCACTTGCCATGTTTCTGAGAGACTTCCGTTTCTGGCCGCTGAGGCACCCCTTTTTCCGTCTCGCGATCCGGATCCTAAAAAGGGGCGCTTCCCTGGGTGGCGGGTTTCTGAACTTTGGGACAGGGCGGCGCGCGGCCTGTTGGTGGCGTCTCGATCCTGGAACCACCGAGAAACGGCAGGCGCTTTGTTTGCATGCGTATTACAGATCCCACGGGGCCAATTATGGAGTCCGGGCGACGCACGTTCAAGGCCTAAAGGGCCCGCAATAGGCCGAACCTCGGCTGGTCCCTCGGCCGGGCGTCGATGAGCCGCCTTATAAGACTCTTATGGCGCCGCTCCCAGATCCGTCCAGGCCACAAGCCAGCCCTCAACGACGTTCATCGCCGAACCCGCCCTGATCGCCGAAGTGGCCCTGGTTCCC
>JAKARW010000064.1:6980-11835 GCA_021819125.1 Pseudomonadota bacterium
CGGTCACCGAAGTTGCCTCGGTCACCGAAGTTGCCTCGGTCACCGAAGTTGCCTCGGTCACCGCGCTCACCTTCGGGCGCTGCGTAAAAAAACGGTGCGTAATAGCGCCCCCGATCGCCTTCCTCCCCGTCGCCTTCACGATAGCGGCGCTCCTCGTAATAACGGTGCGGCTCCTCTTCGTAGTCGTCGGTTAAATAAGGTGCGGCCGCCGTCTGCCCGCGAACCACTCCGTAGCCCAGGCTTGCGCCCGGCATCATGCCTGCGCTTGCCACTACCGCGCGGTCCAGGCGGGGCGCTCGTAAAAGCGACCGCGCCGCCATCGGACTTAACAGGAAAAAACAGCCCGTGAGAACCGCATAGCCCCAGAAATACCGCGGTCGAACCATCGGAATATCTCCTTGCGATTGGGCTTCCCAATCCCGCTTGTCACTGCCTACATCGGGGGCCGACCCCTTAAGTCTATGGCCCCGCCCCATCATCGGCGCAGGCTCTTTTTTACATCATAATCCATAATCGGTACCTATCCCACCATCGGCAAGCCCGGCCTTTCATGCTTCCCGTCTGCTCTCTCCCGGCGCCTCGTCCACAAGCCCCGGCCTTCGCTCCGGGGAGGGAGCCGGCATCTGAAGTGGCTCGCGTAACCGCGGGATTATGGCGTTACCCTGGGTGCGGCCAAGCTCTGGCAGGACCTCGTATCAGCGTCGTGTCCGCGGGGTTTCGTCGGGAAGGCGCCAGACGATAAGCCGATGGACCTCATCACCCCCGTCAAAGGCGTGGACTCAAACCCGGAACATCGCGGTAAAATCCCATACACGAGGCCAATGTCGTTTTTATTCGGGCGGACACCAGAGGCATCTGGCCGAACCTGTCGCCCGTACACGCCGTGCGCGGAAAGCGTGAGGGCGCTCATCAAGCCAAAAGGCCCGTCGGGGCCCGATCCTCGCATCGCCGTGAGCGGCGTTAGCGCCGCTCCCACATGGTCACCTGCGCCATCGAGTGCTGGAACTTGCGTGCGGTTTCGCGGATCACGAACGGGAGATCAAAGGGGCTATCCGCCAACAGATGAAACTCGCCCTCCAGGATATCGCGCAGGGCATCGAGCGTAGTCCGGGTCTCGCCGTTTTTCTTAAAGCCCCCCAGCCACTCCTCGCGGGCGGTATGCTCCACAAGCCAAGTGTAGGGGGATGTGAGGACCAGCAAGCCACCCTTTTCGATGCGCGCGCCGATATCTTCGAGAAAGCGGCGTGGCCTATACAACCGATCGATGAGATTGGCCGCGATGACGAGATCATAGCCCTTAAAATGCGGCTTTAAGTTGCACGCATCTGCCTGAAAAAATTCGACGGCGCCGGCATGCCCCGAAAGCCCCAGATCGCGCAGATCGACGGTCTCGTGGCTCACGATCTCCCCTTCCACCGCAAGCGTATAGGCATGTCGCCCCCGGACCCGGAGATCGGTCGCCACCTGGATGAAACGCGCCGAGAAATCCACACCGGTCACGGCGTGAAAAACCCGCGCGAGCTCAAAGCTCGTGCGCCCCACCGCGCAACCAAGATCCAAGGCCCGGCGCATGGGCCGCCCCTGCATGGCGGCGACCGCAAGACGCGCCACCGCCGCCGGAAAGTTCGCGACCCCAAAATATTCCGCCCCGTAATGAAACTCCAGGTATTGCGAGACGGCGGTATCGGTCTCGTAAGGTGGCACCTCGGGCAAAGGGTTCGAAGATTCCACATAGCGGAAACCGGCGTGCTGAAAAAAGTGGCGGCGAAAGGCGTAGCGCGCCTCGACCTGCGTCTCATTGCCGAGACTGATAAAAGACCCGCCCTTCATCAGATTGTGTTGCTGATCGAAGGTCGGGACCGAGAAGTCGTCGTAATACGGATGGACCGCGAACCCCTCGTAGGGATAAATCGGCGTGACCGTCCACTGCCAGACATTGCCGATGACGTCATAGAAATCGCCGTGACGGAATGTATCGACGGCGCACGGCGAGGCGCCATAGGCAAGTCCGATATTCGCAGGCACCCTACCCCATTGATCGCTGTCGGCCACACCACTTAGATCCCGCAGACGCCGCCATTCGTCTTCACTTGGCAAGCGCAATGTGCGGCCCGTTTGCGCCGATTTGAAGGCACAGAATGCCTGGGCCTCGTGGCAATTGACTTCCACCGGCCCATTCCACGGCATGGGACACTCTTCGGCGAGCAACCGCAGTCTCCATGCACCACCCTCTTCGACCCAAAAGGGCGGGTGGCGGACGTTTGCAAACTGCCGCCAGCGCCAGCCCTCCGGCGACCACCAGCGCGGCTCGTCATAACCACCCGCCTCCACGAACGCCAGGAATTCCTCGTTACTCACGAGGTGTCGGCTTGCCGCAAAATCGTGCAAGACCACATGATGGCGACCGTATTCGTTATCCCACCCATAGAGCGGGCTGCCACGATCCTTGCCGGCCGTGACCTCGCCGCCTGCGACCGGCAACAGGGCATTGGCCGGCGCCTGTCCCGGAGACGAGAAGGGCGCGAATTCCGCCACCGGGCGCACACGCGCAAGCGGCAGCTGGCGGATCAGGACCGAGCTCGTCTCGAGGTGGATGTTCTCGTGCTCGATGCCCATGAAAATCGCCCACCAAGGCGACTCCATGGTTATCGGCAGAGCCAAAGGCAGGGTGCGGATCTGTTCGTCGACAAGCGCGCGGACTCGCGCACGGTAGGCTCGCACTTCGCTTTCCGTGGGCCACGCCACATCGTGGGTATCGAGATCGTCCCACGACATCTCATCGACGCCGACGGCAAAGATCGCCTCGAGGGCGGGGTTTACCCGCTCGGTGATAAGACCCGCGACCTGGAATTTATTCACATAAAAGGTTGCGGTATGCCCGAAATAAAAGATCAGTGGGTGGCGCAGGGTAATCGCTTTTTCGTACCACGCCGCAGGCTTTGCAAGATGCTCAAACAACCGCTCATAGAGCGAGAATGTCTCATGGAAGATGCGCAGGACCTCCGCCCTTTTTTGCTTTACATCACCGCCATCCAGGCGAAGAAGCGGGATTCGCAAAGGATTTGCGAGCCGATGGCTTGTATCATGATCAGGCGGCATGGTCTCTCGGATATTCAGGACTAATGGGCCTATCGCGGCTTGCGCTTACGGCACGGCCCTTAAAGATTTCCCGCCGCACCAAACCGCAGGACGGGTGACAACCGGTTATCGTAAAAGACTCCGCGGCCGAGGTGCATTACCGGCGCAGTCTTCGGATTTCTTGTCAGACAACGCAGTATCCACGCTTACAAAAGCTGTATACGCAGCCCTTTCCCCTTCCATTGCGCCGTTTATCATAGCATATCGAAGACTCCGGCCCCAAGGCTCGCGCCGCTTGCCAGTCACCACAAGATCACGTAACGCGCCCGTCGACTTGCGCCTTGCTCGTTTTCATGGGCACAGGAGACCCCGGCGTTAAGGCCCGTGAGCGATCCGGCAAAAGCCCCGTCCGGCCGTTGGCTGAGCGGGGCGCGCCGCCGTCCTCTCTGCCGCTTTTTTTGTGTCCGATACTATCCGAAACCGTGGATCCATAACCATACGCCGCCTGCCGGATGAGGGCGCAAACCCGGCCACAGACAGCGGGCACAAGGCCATAGCACGCCGCTTTCAGGCCTTGCGTGGGGCCGCCCGGCCTATGTTCGCAGGGGCGTCTTTGAGCGGGTAGTCTGCCCGCCACAGCTCTAAGCCCGAGCGCGGCGCCCGCCCTTTTCGCACGCCGCGCTCCGCCGTTGACCCCACTTTGTACATCGGCCAGCCGATCACCCACGGTCGCTTAGGTAGTTGCGGCCCAAGCCCCACATCTTGCGTTCTTCTGCCCTCCAGACCAGAATCCCAGGGAAGAACGAAAGACCCGCGCAATCGTCGCGCCGATCACGGCCCCGGAGGCATTTAATGAAAACCGGTTCCCCATCCGATAATGAACTCGAGACCATGGGCGATGCCTATCGCGAGCTGCTCGAGAAGGCCTTGCATAAGGCGCGCGAGGGCGGGAGCACGCTCTATCATCTCTTGGGCGGGGGCGATCATGCCCATGCGACGAAGACCACCCACCCCGATGTGGCCGAACTCGAGCGCTCGGTGCGGCGCGACTTGACGGACGCCGCACGCTACCGGCATGAAACCGGCAAGGATTTGAGGGAGTGGCTAGGCTTTGACGTCGCCCGGATCGAACGGGGCTTCTGGGAGGCGTTTTCCGAGGCCGCCGATCAGACGCTCCTGACACTTCACGAAATACGCCTGCAGGCAAACGCGAGCGAATACCATACCGGCGAAACGGTGGGTCTCGGGACGCTTGTCTGCGACCACTGCAACGAGCGCCTGCACTTCGCCAAGGCCGGGCATATCCCACCCTGCCCCCGATGCGGCGGCACGCGCTTTCACCGGCCCGTGCCCAACGCGCCTTTGGCGTAAAGCCCACGCGGCGGGTAGGGACTTAAAGATTTTGCGCAGCTTTGTCCGCGCGCCCCGCCCGGAATAGCGACGCCCCCTCGCGTCTCGTTCGCGAAACGAGATGCGCGTTTCAGGGCCTGCCGCAACCCCGCTGAACAGCCCTAATGCCTAGGGCCCTCACCACCCATGGGGCTTGGGTTGTCAAGATTGACCGTGAAATCCGAGCCCGGGTGTTCGGTCATGATGTCGAGGTAAGCCTTCCGGCTCGCTTCGTCATCGAAATAGATTTTCAGGGCATTGGGCCCCACCCCTTCCATCACGAACGGGTGTCCTTCGAGCTCAGTGAGGGTGTGTCCGGTAATGGGATCGGTTCGTTCGATACGCATGATCGCCCCCTTTTCTCTCAGAGGAAAACATACTGCATCCA
>JAKARW010000065.1 GCA_021819125.1 Pseudomonadota bacterium
TATCGGAGGACTATAAACCGTGAGTGGCGGTTGGAGCGCCCTCTCGATCTTGCAAACCTGTGATGAAGGCTTAGGTAGGCGTAATCGTGATACGTGGCGGGCGGGGCTTTCGACCGGAATAGTAAGCCGCTATCGGCGGGGCGATTCGTGGTGGGGTGCGGCCGATCGGCCGGGTACTTGCACCGGGGAAGGATCAGACCTGGGTCGGCCGCCCGAAGTGATAGCCCTGGCCCCAGGTGATGCCGAGGGCGGCCACCGCCTGGGCGCTCGCCGCCGACTCTATGCCCTCGGCGATCGCGATGATACCGATCTCTTCGGCAAGTCGGCCGATACTTCGAATGATGGCATCGGCGCGCTTATCGCGCCCCGCGCGGGCCACCAAGGCCTGTTCGATCTTGAGAAAGGTGATCGGGAGATCGGCGAGATACAGAAACGATGAGTAGCCGCTCCCGAAATCGTCGAGCGCAAGCCGGACTCCTGCTCCAAGTAGCGGGTCGAGCTCGCGCGCTAAAGTCGGCAGATGCGGGACGAGTTCGCGCTCCGTGACCTCGACTATAAGCGAGCGCAGTCGCGGGTCATCCGTGGCAAGCGGCGTCCCGCAGGCCGCCACCACCCCGACAATACGCGCCAGGCGGTCCGGCGCACATAAAAGCGCAGTCGAGATATTCACGAAATGCAAACGCGGCGGTAATCCTGCCGTCTGGCGGCGGTGGCATCGGTCCAGGGTCTGGTTCAGCACCACCTCGTCAATCGCGGCCAGCACGCCGGAGGCCGCCGCGGTGTCGATGAAGGCGCCCGCCGGTATCAGCGTCCCATCGCCGACGACCCAGCGGGCCAGGGACTCCTCGGCCACTATGGCGCCGGTATCCAAGGCGACGATGGGTTGATAGGCGGCCTGGATCGAGCCCGCAGCCAACGCAGCCTTAAGAGACGCCGGCGATGGGTTCACACCGGACTCATGCGGGGTAGGGTAGGCCGCGAGGCGCGCGACGGCTTCACGGTTCGTTTCGTCATTTCCGGCATACGCACTCCCCTGGCGCTTTTCACGCTTCTCTTGGAAAACCATAGACGGTTTTGAAAGGTGTCTCAAGGTGCGGGCCCTTTTTCGGTTGACGCAAATGGACCAACAAATATCCAACAAAGACGCGATGGCGTACGGATTGGTCTCGCGCTCGTTTCTTACGAAGACGCATAGGATGTTGTCAAAAAAGAGAAATGTGAGACGCGTGTATCCCCTTGGGCACCGGCGGCTATGCGCTTTGGTGCGAGGGACACCGCAATCTTGGGGGCGGTCTCGGGTCGGCTGCTCACAGCCTCATCCGCCAGAATCGGGACGGCGCCTTAAGACCAGGTTCGTGGTATCCGTCGCCAAAGCTTTCCGGGTGAGGGAGAGCACGCCGCTTGCGTAAAGACCGGCGCTCTGGGAGGTCGCGCGCTATAAATGGGGCATCCTCGAAACGCCAAAACCCGGCCGGCCCCTGGAGGCGGGAGGTTACGCAGCACGTAACATACCCCGGCGCCTCGTACGATATATCGTGCCAACCTTGCGCGAGGCTTAAAAGAAGGCGGGACGCATCTTGGTCTGGAGAAGAAAGCGGCGGACGGGACCGTCGTTGCCGGTGCTGGCGGCCGCCGCGGGCGTGGCGTAGCATGGTGGTACGTCCCGAACTCTAGTCGGGTAGGAGGTGTCGGATGAATGCGTCATCCATGTCTCGCAGGAAATGGCTTAAGACCGTGGCCGTGGCCGCCTCGGGAATAGCCGCGCTACCACTCCTCGGGCGCGCCGCGCAGGCGGCGCCCGCGAAGCTCACGAAAGCGATGGCCCATTATCAGGACTCCCCCGAGGGCGGCAAGATGTGCGGCATGTGCAGCCACTTTATCCCCGCGGGGGGCGCCGCCGGGCATGGCATGATGGGTGGCGCCATGGGTCCTGGCATGATGCACGAGGGGCTTTGCCAAGTGGTCCAGGGGCATGTGAGCCCCCGCGGCTATTGCCTCCTCTACCAACCCGCCTGAGCGAAGAAACGAAGCGCGGGCTTACACAACCGCCGTGACATGCGGCGCGATCTTAAGGCATGGCCAGGCCGCGCGGGTCGGCGCGTCACAGCGGGGCGTAAAAGATCCACGCGGGGGCCTTTTTATCCAGACGGGCGCACCCCGCCTCGTGCGGCGGCCCGCGGTCCCGCCCGCGTGAGAGGCGTGGTCCCCGGCGCGCCGCGGATCGCAAGCCCCGGCACATCATCCAGTATCCTTGTAGACGCAAACGCGTCCTACAATGCGTCATCGCGCACCTCTCATAAGGCCGGCCCATAAGGCCACCCCCATGTGCCGCCGGCGCGGGCGGAGAAGCGACTGCCTATCGGTCAAGCGTTTGTGAGATCCGCGCGCGACTTCGCCCTTCGATCTCGAACGGGCGACTTGCGGTAGGCATCGGGCCTTGCCGACGCAAGGCGCGTGTGGCGAAAGGGGCATGCTAAACTTCTACGAGGGACGACCGCGAGGGCCGGATGAGAAATAGGCGGCGCGGGCGCGAACGTAAGAATGACCACACGGGGTAAGCGGCTCTACTCATGACAGAAGACCAACACTCGACGGATGGCGCTCGGAATGTCCCGCTCTCGCCTGCGCGCGTGCGCGTCATCTACTTCCAGGGACGGCTGCTCGACGGCATGATCATCACCCTGATCTTCATCATGCTCGCCACCCTGCTCGGCGCGATAGGGGGACTTGTCCTCGACTACTTCGCCGCCATCAAGCTTTTGATCGAAGCGATCCGGGGCATGGGCACGCTCGCCTCTCACGATCTCGTAAAGGCCGTCGGCCAACGCCTGGTGTCGGACGTCCTGTCGGTGTTTATTTTGATAGAATTGTTTCGCAGCTTCACGGATTACCTGGAATTCCACCGTATCCGCCTCCAGGTCCTGGCCGAGGTCGGCTTCGTATTCGTGCTGCGTGAGGTGTTCGTGGGACTCTATGCCCATCATTTGAACTGGCAGGACCTCCTCGCCCTGGGTTTCCTGCTCGCGATACTGGGAGGCACGCGGGTCTTGGCGACCCGGTTTTCCCCACGCGCCCACTCTTCGCGTCGCTGAAGGATCTCAGCGCAGGCGCTTTGCCGCATTCCTCTTGCGTGCTGGCGACACCTCCCCCGCATGGGTCTCTTGCATCCCCATCCGTCGGACCGCGGGCGACACCGCATGCCCGCGACGGATACCGACGGGTGGTCATGAAAAACGGTATGCCATCGATGACGAGCCGGTATTCCGGGGCTTTAAGAACCGCAACACTTCTTGTATTTCTGGCCCGAGCCGCATGGGCAAGGCTCGTTGCGGCCTATCTTGCGTGCGACGAGCCGTGAGCCCACGGCCTTCATGTCGGCATGGCGGCGCCTGAAACGTTCGAGATGATGGGGATGTCGCCTACGAAACGCGTCCCAGAGCGCATTGAGCCGTGCCTCGCCGTTTCCCTCGGCGCGCATCTCGTGGGGGCCCGCGAGGCGGGCACGGACGTGCCCGGGAGAGGCATGGTCCGGAAGGGTCAGCGGCTTGAAATAAATGCCGACATCGTCGCAGGCGCACTCCGGCGTCGGGCAATAAAAATCCACAGCCTCGTAGAGTTCGGTATCGAGCACATAGATGTCGCGGCGCGCGCCCGGATACACCTCGTTCCACGACAACATATCCCCCGGCTTCCATTGCGGCATCACGAGGCTCTTGGCAAGCGGTACGGCCCGCGGGTCGCGCCGCCCCTTGCCCCGGTGCCAAAGGCTCGCGATGGCATCGAGCACCTCCCCGTCGATTGCCTCTGCTAGGGCGCGGATCTGCGGGTGTGCCGCCAAATCCAAAAGGCTTTCGCCATCCGGCGCGAGCGGCTGGGCGGCGTCGATATCGAAGGTAAAGGCTGGGAGGCCGGAAAGCTCGCGAGCGGCGACCTCGTAGTCCGCGCCGGTTTCCCAGGCGTGGCGCACACAGGCGCCGCGCGCTTTAAGCGTGTCGCGCCCCGCGTCGCTTGCGATGATCACGGCGGTGCGGCACGTGCATTGCGGCGTGGGACAGGTGTGGGCCCAGATCCACAATGCGCCGTCCGCCAACGCGAATATCCCGTCGTCGGCGGCCAAGAGAGGCTTTGCCATCCCGGTATTCATCCCGCACTTATCCCAAAAACCCTCCGGTGCAAGGCTAGCATGGCCCCGGGGGTCTGAGTAAACACCCACCTCACCTGCCCCTTCCGTCGTCACGCGGACCCCGGCCTTGATCGAGTCCGTGGGCCTCACCGCAAACCGGTTATGCGTGCCGTGACAGACGCCCCGTACGTGGGAACGGCTAGATGACAGCCTAATAGATACAAACGCGCCTGTTAAGTGCTATTTAATGATGATGTAGATGATATAATGTCTATTATGGATACAGAATGTGCGTCGCTCAGTGACCGCGCCATCGCCGCCCGGCTCGGGGGGCGCCTCCGCGCCTTGCGATTGCGCCACAACCGCACACAAGAAGACGTGGCGGCTTGCGCCGCCGTCAGTCTCGGCACCTTGAAGGCCCTGGAGGCCGGACGCGGCAAGCTCGAGACCCTGATCGCGATCTTGCGGGAGCTCGATGCCCTGGCCGGAGTCGAGGGCTTTCTCCCGGAACCGCCGGCAAGTCCGCTCATGCTCGCGCATGTTGCGCGGGGACGCCGCCGGGCCTCGCGCAAGGGTCGGGGCAAGGCGGGTTCGCGAGACGACCCCGCATGGTAGCGCCGGCGACGACTGCGATCGTGCGCCTCTGGGGCCAGGACGTAGGGGCAGTCAGCTGGCTGCCGGACCGGGATCTCGCGGCCTTCGAGTTCGAGCCGCGATTCCTCGCCCGCGGCCTCGACATAGCGCCGCTTGCCATGCCGCGCCATGCGGCATCCGGCCAGGTGTTCGCCTTTCCGACCTTAAGCCGCGAGACCTTCCTGGGCCTGCCGGGCCTTTTGGCCGACGCCCTGCCAGACAAGTTCGGCAATGCCTTGATCGATACGTGGCTTACCCGCACCGGGCGCGCCATCGCCGACTTTAGCCCGGTGGAGCGCTTGTGTTATGTAGGGGACCGGGGCATGGGGGCCCTCGAATTCCGCCCGGCCTTGAACACCGGCCTCAAGCGGCGCGCGACCGTGGATGTCGCCGAACTCGTCGAACTCGCGCGCGAGGTGATGGCCGCTAGACGCCGTCTCGATACCCATATCGGCGGCGGCGACGGCCCGGATGCCGAGGCCCTGCGTGACATCCTGCGCGTGGGTACTTCGGCGGGCGGGGCACGCGCCAAGGCGGTCATCGCCATGGATAGTGCCGGACGGATCGTATCCGGCCAGGGACTCGCCCCGGCGGGTTACGACTACTGGCTGCTTAAGTTCGACGGCGTGACCGATCTCGAGCTTCACAAAACCCAGGACTATGGGCGCATCGAATACGCCTACTCGCGCATGGCGCACGCCGCCGGAATCGTCATGAGCGAGTGCCGGCTTCTCAAGGAAAACGGCCGCGCCCACTTTCTCACGAAACGCTTCGATCGCGGCAAGGACGGTAAGCGCCACCTGCAATCACTCTGCGGGCTTGCGCATTATGACTTCAACGCCCCCGGGGCCTACGGCTATGAGCAGGTGTTCGCGGTCATGCGCGCGCTGCGCCTGCCGCGCGCGCAGGCCGTTCAGCAATATCGGCGCATGCTGTTCAATGTCGTGGCGCGCAACCAAGATGACCACACCAAGAATATCGCGTTTTTGATGGACCCGGATGGGCAATGGCAGCTTGCCCCGGCCTTCGACGTGATGTATGCGCATAACCCGGGCGGCCACTGGACGAGCCGCCACCAGATGACCATCAACGGAAAGCGCGACGGCTTTACGCGCACAGACCTGCTGACGGTAGGCCGGTCCCTGGGGATCCATGGACCAGACCGCGTGCTCGAGGAGATCGTCGATAGCGTGGCCCAATGGCCCGACTACGCGCGCGAGGCGGGCGTCCCTCCGATCCGCATCCGTGAGATTGAGGACACCCTGCGCCTTGCGTGGTGACGAGCCTGGGCGGCGGGCCCCAAGCCTTGCGTCGCTTGCGGTCGCGCCGGGCGCGCATCTTTGGCATGATGTCACTCAAGACTTAAAAGAGCGGGCGCCAGGTATGGTCTTGCGGCACCGGATAACGCGCGCGATGGCACAAGCCGTAATAGGTGGCGGCTTAGGCGTCCTCGCCGCGGGCGCATGCGTCGCGCGCGGCCCGATCCCAGGCCCGCGCGTCGGCGGGACGATCGTCACGGTGCCGGGCGTGGGTCTTGCGCCGCCTGCGGCCGTGAACGGCTTTAATCCCCTGCTGGTCTCGTCGGCCTTCGACCAGCAGGCGGCAAGCCTTCTCTATCAACCGCTCCTATGGGTGACACGCCGGTTTCATATCAACAAGGCCTTGAGCATCGCGCGGCGCATCACCGTAAGTCCCGACCACAAGGTCTTTACCATCACCCTGTGGCGCCATTGGCGATGGTCCGACGGGACGCCGGTGACGACCGCCGATGTCGCCTACACCTTCCACATGATTCAGCGCCTGGGGCCGCAGTTTGCCAATTATGGCGCAGGCGGCATTCCGACCGACGTGGCCTCCTTCCAGGTCCTGGGGCCTTACCGCTTGCGTATCACTTTGAAAAGCCCGGTCAACCCGCGCTGGTTCATCCGTAACGGGCTCACTTTGCTCACGCCCCTGCCGGCCGCCGCCTGGGCGCGGGTCTCGGTCGCGGGCCTCTACGATCACTTAGCCGACCCGCGCTTTTTTCGCATCGTCGACGGGCCCTTCCGGCTCATATCTTTCGTATCCGGACGTTACGTCACCTTCGGGCCCAACCACCACTTCACCGGCCCCGACAAGCCCTATCTTCATCGGCTCATCATGCGCTTTTTGCATGATCCGGAGTCGATATTTTTCGGGCTCAAGACCGGCAAGATCCAGATCGCCGATCTCCCCCACAAGCTCTTTCCCGGACGCCGCACCCTTCGAGGTTTCCGTGAGCGCACGGTGGGCCCGGTATGGGGCTTCAATTACCTCGGCTTCAATTACGCCAATCCGCGCATCGCCTTCGTGCGCGATGCGCGCGTGCGGGTCGCCATGATGCATGCCATCCGCCAAAGTCTCCTGATCCGCGTGCAGTACTACGGCCAGGGGGTGCGCGACTACGGCCCGATACCGCCCCGGCCGCCCACCTATCTTTCGCCGCTCGCGCGCCGCCTCGAGCGGACCGGCGCCTACGACCCGGGGCTTGCGCGAAGCCTGCTACGCGCCGCCGGCTGGCACAAGGGCGCACGCGGCATCCGTGTCAAGGATGGGCACAGACTCGTGTTCACGGCCCTCTTGCCCCCCGGCCAGGTACGCGGCCCCACGCTCATCAAAGACATGCTCGCCCGCGTCGGCATCGACATGCGCCTGCGTGAAAAACCGTTCAACGAGATCGTGGCCATGACCCAGGGCCCGGACGCCACGAAATGGGATGCCATCTATCTCGCCTGGGGACTGGGCGTCTACCCAAGCGCGCGCAATATCTTTAGTTGCGGCGGGGCCAACAACTTCTATCACTATTGCAGCAAACCCATGGACGCCTTGCTCGACGCCGTCCCCATTGCATCCGGCATGGGCGCCCTCTATCGGTACGAGGACTACTTCATCAAGACCCAGCCGGTGCTGGTGCTCCCCGGCCAACGCCATGTCATCGAGGCGCGCTGCGACATACACGGATTGAGGCGCGCCTACTCCCCCCTCGGCGGCTTTAGCCCCCAGTACCTGTGGATCGGGGGGCGGCGCCGATGATCTTTGCGCGACGGCCCATCGGAAAATGCCCCAAGACGGGCGGCGGTAAGCCATGACCATGGCGCTTTTGCGGCGGCTTGGCAGCTCGCTTTTGTCGCTTGCACTCCTCGTGACGCTTGTGTTTTTCATGATCTACGCCACCCCCGGGGGGCCGGCCTACAGCATACTCGGCGTCCATGCCACGCCGACGGCGGTGGCGTCCTTGAACCGCCAGATGGGCCTTGATCATCCCATCTGGCGCCAGTACCTCACATGGTGGGGCCACCTGCTGCATGGCAACCTCGGCTATTCCTTCACGCAGCACGCGCCGGTCGCCGATCTGATGGGCTCCTATCTCCACAATACCCTGCTTTTGGATGCGGTGGCCGCGACCGCGGCGATCGCGCTCGCCGTCGTCCTAGGCCTCCTGCAAGGGGCGCGCAGCCGCGACTTGGGGCGCGTGATCGGCGCCGGGCAGATCATCGGCTACTCGCTGCCTACGTTTTTCGTGGGCACCATCCTGATCCTGGTGTTCGCGGCCGATCTCGCCTGGCTGCCCCCGGGCGGACTGGGCGACACCGCGCGTTCACCGGGATTGGCAAGCCTATGGCGCCATCTGACGCTGCCCGCGATCACCCTTGCGCTGCCACTTGCCGCCGGGCTGTCGCGCTATTTCGGGCATCAGGTGCGCGATGAATACCGCCAGGACTACGTCCGCGCCGCGCAAGCGCGCGGGCTTGGGCCGCTACGCATCGCTTGCGGTCACGTCCTGCGCAATGCCGTGCGGCCGCTCGTGACCGTGATCGGCATGATGATCCCCTATCTGTTCGTGGGCGGGGTGTTGACCGAGAGCGTGTTCGATTACCCGGGGCTTGGGTGGCTCTTGTGGCGCTCGGCCCTGGAGCAGGACTACCCCACGCTCACCGCCATCGTCCTTTTAATCGGGGTCCTGACCATCCTCGGCAATCTTGCCGCAGACCTCGCAAACACCCTGCTCGATGTGCGTGTGCGTTATGACTGACGGCGCCACGCCAACCTCACCCCCCGTCCATGGGAGCGGAATCTTCCCAAGACGCAGGCGGTGGCCGGCGGCCCTCGAGGCCCGCGCGGACATCGGCGGGGGTATCCTGTTTTTCGCGCTCTGTCTCTTTTCGTGGATCGGGCCCCTGCTCTACCCGCACAACCCGCTCGCCATCCACGCCCACCACATCCTGGCCGCCCCGGACGCGCGCTTCCCGCTTGGGACCGATGCCCTGGGGCGCAATGTGGCGGCGCGTCTCATGCGCGGGGGGCAGGCGACGCTTGCCATCTCGCTGTGGGCCTCGGCGATCGGCCTGCTTGCGGGCCTCTTGTACGGGCTGACAGCCGGCCTTGGACCGGCGTGGCTCGATCACCTCCTCATGCGCCTGCTCGATGCCCTGCTGGCGATCCCGACGCTCATTTTGATGATCTTCTTCGCGGCCATCGTGCCCCTCAATGAGGTAAGCCTCGCCTTGCTTCTCGGGCTCGTGGCCTGGCCGCCCATCGCGCGGCTCGTCCGCAACGAGGCATTCGCCGCGCGCGAACGCGACTACGTGCGCGCCGCCCGCCAATTTGGGGCCGGGCGCCTCTACATTGCGCGCGTGCATATCCTGCGGGCCATGCTGCCGCTTGTGATCGTCAACGCCACCTTCCTCATGGCCGACATGATCCTTGGACTATCGGGCTTAAGCTTCCTCGGGCTTGGCATTCAGCCCCCGCACGCCTCCTGGGGCGGTCTCCTCAATAGCGGCGCGGGACTGGCGGTCATAGGCTCCTGGTGGCTCATTGTATTCCCGGGGCTTGCCATCTTTCTTGCGATCCTTGCGATGAACATGCTCGGACAAGGACTGCTCGCGCGCCTCAATGGGGAGGAGCGGGGATGACCGCGGATACGCCCGCGCTTTTCGTATCGGGACTCACCCTGGGGCTTGCCCGCGACCGATCGGCGCGCGCGCTTGTGGAAGACCTGTCGTTTGACGTGGCGCCAGGCGAGATGCTGGCCTTCGTCGGCGAGTCGGGATCCGGAAAATCGCTGACCGCCGCCGCGATCTTCGGGTTGCTGCCCCTGGGAATTCGGCGCATGGCGGGCTCGATTTGCGTAAACGGCACCGAACTTACCACGCTGTCCGATCGCCGGCTGCGCGCCTGGCGCGGGCGCGACATGGGCCTCATCTTCCAGAACCCCTTGACCGCGCTTAGTCCAAGCGTCGGCATTCAGGCGCAGATCGCCGAGACCTACCGCGTGCACAAGGGCGGGACGCGGGATGCCGCGCGCCTGCGCGCCCGCGCGCTCCTGACCGAGGTTGGACTGCAGGCCGTGGCGACCCCGCCCGACCGCTATCCCCATCAACTCTCCGGCGGCATGCGCCAGCGCGTCATGATCGCCCTGGCGCTCGCCTGCGACCCGGCGCTGATCATCGCCGACGAACCCACCACCGCCCTCGATGTCCTGATTCAGGCGCAGATCCTGGACCTCATCGCGCGCCTCCAGAAAGAGCGGGGGCTCGCCGTGGTCTTCATCACCCATGACCTCAGGCTTGCCGCCCGCTACGCCGACCGCATCCTGGTCCTCTACGCCGGGCGCGCCGTCGAGGAGGGTGATGCCGGCACGTTCTTCACGGCCCCGCGCCACCCCTACAGCCGCGCCTTGCGCGATGCCGTCCCGACCATCCCGGCCACCGGCAGGCGGCTTGCCGAGATTCCCGGACAACCCCCCGGGCCGCGGGACCTTTTCGAGGGCTGCCGTTTCGCGCCGCGCTGCCCGAACGTCCGCGACGACTGCCGGCGCACCGAACCGGCCATGACATTCGATGGGACGCGCTTTGCCTGTCTCCATCCGTGCGTGGGGACGCCATGAGCGCCGGGCTTTGCGTCGACGGCCTGTCGGTGGAGTACGCGGCGAAGCGCCACCTTGGGGCGGCGCAAGGCCGCACCCATACGGCCCTCACCGATATCCACTTCACCCTGTCCGCGGGTGAGACCTTAGGGGTCGTCGGCGAATCGGGTTCCGGCAAGACCACCCTCGGACACGCGGTCTTGCGGATGATCCCGGCAAGCCGCGGACGCATCCTGTGGGACGGCGTGGATCTCGCCACCCTGAACGATCGCGATCTGCAGCCGTATCGCCGCCAGATGCAGCTCGTGTTTCAGGACCCTTACGAGGCCATGAACCCGCGCATGAGCATAGGGCCCATCGTGGCAGAACCTTTGCTTTTCGCCTACGGCCTCAATCGGCGGGCGCGGCGCGAGCGGGCCGCGCAACTCCTCGATGAGGTCGGTCTCGATGAGTCGGTTCTGGGGCGCCGTCCGCGCGCGCTCTCGGGCGGCCAGCGCCAGCGCGTGGCGCTCGCCCGCGCGCTCGCCACCACGCCGCGTCTCCTGGTGCTCGATGAGCCGACCTCGGGGCTCGACGTCTCGCTCCAGGCACGTATCCTAAACCTCCTGCGCGACCTTCAGACCACGAACGGTCTGAGCTATCTCTTCATCAGCCACGACCTCGCGGCGGTCTCCTATATCGCCCAGCGCACGCTGGTGCTATTTCAGGGGCACGTGATGGAACAGGGGCCCACGGATGCGCTGCTTTCCCGTCCCGCCCATCCCTACACCGCCGCGCTGCTCGCGGCACTGCCGACACCCGTCCCGGGACGCGCGCCCCAAGGCCCGGCGCCCGCGCTGGGCCCCGTCACCGATCCCGCGCCCGGCGCCTGCGTCTATTACCCGTGGTGCGGTAAGGCTCAGACGCGCTGCCGCATAAAGGCGCCGGACCCCACATCTTTGGGTGGCGACCATCTCGTGGCCTGCCATTATCC
>JAKARW010000007.1 GCA_021819125.1 Pseudomonadota bacterium
TGCGGGGGTGTATCGGGCGGGGCCGAGGGTTCGGGTGTCATAGCGAAATCCTGTCTGTGGTCGGTCGTCTCAGTATCGTCCATACCCTAGCGCTCCTCCACCCCGTTATGGAGATACTTGGTGATGGTGTTACGCCCCGATGTAATCGAGGGCGTCGGTCGCGAGCTATTCGAGGCGGGACGATAGGGCGCGTCCCGCGCAGCACTGGGGAATACCGGGTGTTTGAACAACGCGGGACATCCTCAAGAGGTGGGAGGGGCTCCCCACATGCGAATGACGGGAAGCAGCTGGTGGTAGATGACGAGGCAATCGATCTGCTGATGGCGGGTATGAAGGACTTGCATCAAGGCGAGCAGCTCGGCAAATAGGCGTTCATCGAGGCCCAGCAGATCCTGCAGATCGGCCTTGTAGCGTGTCCCGTGTCCCACAGGCTTAAGCAGGAACTGCGTGATGCGCCGGCTTCCCGACGTATCGCGCGCGGCGAGACTTAGTACGCAAATTCACAAAATAAAAAGCGGCAGGCCAATACCCCGCAATTGAAAGAAGAAGGCCGCGAGCAGAACCAGGCGACGGTGTAAATAAAGAAAAACCCCGGCAAACATTAGCGTTCACCGGGGTTTATTTACATAAAGCCAGTAGGTAGATTCTAGAAGGGAATGTCGTCGTCGAAGTCCTCTCCCCCCCCAGGGGCCGGTGCCGACGGTTGAGTCGATCGCGTAGCCGGACCGGACGCGGACGACTCGTAGGGCAGGTCTGCGGGCGGCCCCTCGCCTCCGCCCGCGCCGCCACGACCACCCAGCATCTGGAGCTCGCTACCTACAATCTCGGTCGTGTAACGGTCCTGTCCGGACTTGTCCTGCCACTTGCGCGTCTGGAGACGCCCCTCGACGTAGATCTGCGCCCCCTTCTTTAGGTATTCGCTCGCGATTTCCGCGAGCTTCCCGAAAAATACGACCCGGTGCCACTCGGTCCGCTCCTGCTTCTCGCCGGTGGTCTTGTCCTTCCAGGACTCGGAGGTGGCGATATTCAGATTGGCCACGGCGCCGCCGTTCGGCACATAGCGGATCTCCGGGTCCTTGCCGAGATTGCCTACCAAGATGACCTTGTTGATACCACGCGCCATGAACGTCTCCCTCAGGATGAAAAACGGGCCTCGAAGAACCCGCTAGCGGGACGCAAGGCCCTTATGGCCCGCCCCCGCGCCTCTACAAAGGCCTTCAGTTTATGCCACCCCCTTGGGTCTTGGATAGAGAGGGCCCCCGGGGTATCCGGCCCACCGAATCCCTGGGCCCACCGTGCCGATCGGCCTCGGCTGTGTCGGACTCCGGCGTGGCACCCGCCGCCGATCGGGCCAAACCCGCCCGCTCTTTGCCTTTGCCTAGGTGTGAGCCGTATAGTACCCGATTTACTTCGGCCCGAAAAAAGCCTATGGACCTCATTCGTTTGCGGGGTGTGCGCACGCACAACCTGAAGAACCTTGACCTGGATCTGCCACGCGACCGCCTGATCGTCATCACCGGGCTTTCGGGCTCGGGCAAGTCCTCGCTTGCATTCGACACCTTGTACGCCGAGGGGCAACGCCGCTACGTCGAGTCCTTGTCTGCCTACGCCCGGCAGTTCCTGTCGCTTATGGCCAAGCCCGATGTCGATCTCATCGAAGGACTGTCGCCTGCGATCTCCATCGAACAAAAAAGCACCTCCCACAATCCTCGCTCCACGGTCGGGACCGTCACCGAGATATACGACTACCTGCGACTCCTTTACGCGCGCGTAGGTGAGCCACGCTGCCCACGGCACGATGTCGCCCTGGACGCCAAGACCGTGACGCAAATGGTCGACGAGGCGTTGACCCTTCCCCCGGGGACCAAGGCCATGGTCCTGGCACCGGTCATATCAGGGCGCAAGGGCGAGGCCTTGAACAAACTCGAGGAGTTGAAGGCCCGCGGCTACGTGCGCGCCCGTATCGACGGACAGGTCGTTGAGCTCGGCGAGGCGCCACCCCTTGCCAAGACCCACAAGCACACGATCGAGGCGGTGGTCGACCGCCTTGTCCTGCGCCCCGGGCAGGAGTCGCGGCTTGCCGAGTCCTTCGAGAACGCGCTGTCGCTGTCGGAGGGGCTCGTGCGCCTCGTGACCATGCCCGCTGATGGCGAAGTGGCACAGGAACTGCTGTTTTCGGCGCGCTACGCCTGCCCCCATTGCGGCTTTAGCCTCGCGGAGCTGGAGCCGCGGATCTTCTCTTTCAATAATCCGGCCGGAGCCTGTCCCAGCTGTGACGGTCTCGGCGTTCGCCAGTTCTTCGACCCCGAACGCCTCATACAAGACCCTACCTTGAGCCTGCCGGCGGGCGCGATACGGGGATGGGATCGTCGCAACCCGTTCTACTTCCAGCTCCTGGAATCGATCGCCCGGCATTACGGTGTCGACCTCGAGACCCCTTTCGGAGACCTCCCCAAAAAGGTCCGACAGGTCATCTTGCATGGCAGTGGCGAGGAGCCGATCAACTTCACCTATGTGGACCGCGGACGTCGGCATCGACGCAAACATCCGTTCGAGGGCGTGATCCCCAACATGGAGCGGCGCTATCGCGAGACGGAATCGGCAAGCGTGCGTGACGAACTCGCGCGCTTCATTGGCAACCAGGTCTGCGAGACCTGCGCCGGCAGCAGGCTTCGCGAGGAGGCCCGCAATGTATTCATCGACTCACGCGCCATTCATGAGGTGACCGGGCTTTCCATTCAGGAAGCCCACGCGTTTTTTCGACACCTACTGCTCCCCGGCCAGCGCGGGGTGATCGCGGCCAAGATCATTCACGAGATCAGCGAACGCCTCAAATTTCTCGTGAACGTGGGCCTTGATTACCTGACCCTGGCGCGCTCCGCGGAGACTCTTTCGGGGGGCGAGGCGCAGCGCATCCGGCTGGCATCGCAGATCGGTGCCGGGCTTGTCGGTGTCATGTACGTCTTAGATGAGCCGTCCATAGGCCTGCATCAGCGCGATAACGGCCGCCTGCTCGCGACCCTGGAGACACTGCGCGACATGGGTAATACCGTCATCGTCGTCGAACATGACGAAGAAGCGATCCTGGCCGCCGACCACGTCGTGGACGTAGGTCCCGGGGCCGGGGTTCACGGCGGACGGATCGTAGCCCAAGGGACGCCGGCACAGATCATGGAAAACCCGGACTCCCTGACGGGGAAATACCTGAAGGGCATTGAGGAAATCCCGGTACCGGCGAATCGCCGCGCCGGGAACGGGGAGATCGTGATTCGCGGGGCCCGAGGCAATAATCTCTGCGGTGTCGACGTACGCATCCCCGTTGCGGCCCTGACTTGCGTGACGGGCGTCTCGGGGTCTGGCAAATCCACACTCATCAACGACACGCTATACGCCGCCACCGCCAATTACCTGAACAAGACACGACTCGATGTGGCGCCGCACGCCGGCATAGACGGGCTGGAATTCTTTGATAAGGTCGTCGACATCGATCAAAGCCCGATTGGACGAACACCGCGCTCCAATCCCGCCACATATACTGGCCTTTTTACCCCTTTGCGAGACCTGTTCGCCGCCACCAACGAGGCCCGCGAGCGTGGATTTGGTCCTGGGCGATTCTCGTTTAATGTTCGTGGCGGCCGCTGCGAAGCCTGCGAGGGCGATGGTCTTGTTAAGGTTGAGATGCACTTTCTTCCCGACATGTATGTGCCGTGCGATGTCTGCAAGGGCATGCGCTACAATCGCGAGACGCTCGAGATCCGCTACAAGGGCCGGACCATCCACGAAGTTTTACAGATGACCGTGGAGGAGGCTTTAAGCTTTTTCGAGGCGGTCCCCACGATGCGCCGCAAGTTAGAGACTTTGACCGACGTGGGACTTGCCTACCTCACCCTCGGGCAGTCGGCGACGACCCTATCGGGTGGCGAGGCGCAACGCATCAAGCTTGCGCGCGAGCTTTCCAAACGCGACACCGGCCGAACACTTTACATCCTAGACGAGCCGACCACAGGTCTCCATTTCCACGACATTCGACAATTGATCAGCGTACTTCAGACATTGACGGAACGCGGCAATACCGTTGTCGTCATCGAGCACAATCTCGATGTCATCAAGACCGCGGATTATCTCGTGGATCTGGGTCCCGAGGGCGGGAGCGGCGGCGGCCGCGTGGTCGCGACCGGGACGCCGGAGACGTTGGCCGCGCACCTTGCGTCTCACACCGGGCGCTACCTGCGGCAGGTCCTCGAGCGTCACGCGCGCCCCTTTCACAGCCTCAGTCCACAATGAGAAGCGGGTCGGCAAGCTGTAGGCCCAGAATCGCGGCCGCTGAGCCCTCGCGGGCGGCGATCTCGAACAGACCGTTGGCGTTTTCGTAAAAGAATGGTTCGCCAGGCACGCCCTCGGCAAAGTGGCGGACTCGCTTGAGCGGGCGGCCTTTGGCGACGAGAACGGCGGGCCCAGGCCGCGCGCGAAGGCCGGTGACAGCATTCCCATAGTGATCAATGAACAGCACGCGCGGCCAGTCGTCGGGCCAGTCGGGAAACCGTGTCAAAGGCACCGGATGGCCGGCTCGGTGGGTTTTGCCTGCTAACGCCGCGGCCGCCGGCGCGAACACATCGCGCCCGTGGAAGGTGGGTGCAGCCCAGGACGGCACCTCGAGGGCATGGCAGCTCTCCACCCCCTCGCGCCGCGCCACTATCTCGAAAAGGCCGTTGTCGGGGCCGACGTAGATGCGCCCGCCGGCGCGCAAGACGATGGCCTTACGGGGACCACCTACCCCTGGATCGACGACCGCCATGATGACCGCGCCCGCCGGGACGTCGCGGCAATAGGCGTGCACGAGATAGGCGCTGGCCTGAACCGCAAAATTCGGCAGATCGTGGAAGAGGTCGATGACCGGGACCCCCGGCGCATCCTTTGCAAGCCGCAGGCGCACCTGACCCACATAAGGGTCGGTCGCCCCGAAATCGGTTAGCAGCACAATCATTGCCCCATTGTAGCCGGCGGGGGTGGACCAGCCCAGGGCCGCGGATCGGCCTTTGACAGGCCGGGGCCAACTCGTTTGAGTCGCGAGGCTAGAAACAGTCTGACGCAGGGGATTAAACCGGGGCCATCTCTTCGTGACAAGAGAGCCTCCCGCGAGAACCGCGCATTGGCTTGGGTGGGGGAGTTTTCTCCCATGCAAGCACACAAGGCGCCCTGTGGCGCCCATCCCGCCATGCGGGCCACGACGTTGGCACCCGAGGCCTTCCAGGACGACCGCTCGCCAGACCTCGGGCGGGGGGCACCGGGCCTTGCGAGGGCCCAGGCGCCCATGAGCGCCTGGACCTTAACCACCGGCGACCACCCGGAGGGTGCCACCCATTAACTCCAGCGCCTGGGCCACTACCTTTGCGGGGGAGATCGCCAAACACTCGAGGTCGTAAGGGCATGCGAGTCTATAGCAAGGAGAGCAAGCGGTCGGCCGACGAAGGATCCGCGCCGGCGCGTGTCGTGGACGCCATCGCGCTTCAAGGTCGGTGCCCGCGTACAGGATGACCATAGGGCAACCGACCGCGTCGGCCATATGCATGGGTGCGGCGTCGTTTCCGATCAACAGCCGGGCGCGCGCGAGCAAGGCAGCAAGCACCGCGATATCGGTCTGCCCGCACAGGGATATGGCACCAGAGGCACTCGCGATGCCCGCGCCACAGGCGGCGTCCTTGGGGCCGCCAACCACTACGACCACGCGCCCCGCCTGGCGCAGGCCGGCGGCCACCGCCGCATAGCAGTCCTTTGGATAACGCCTGGCGCCGCAGGTCGCGCCGGGGGCGATCACGACAAAATCCCCGCTTATACCCTGCTCCTGCAACAGCATTTGCGCTTGTGCGTGCGCGGCGCGCGGCACCAAGACGCGCATGACGGCATTCTCGGGCCCAGTCACGCTGATGCCGACTTCGTGCACAAGGTGCAGGTTTCGATCCACCTGATGGGCGTCGTCGGCCAATGGCCGCACCCAATGGGTCAGCACTTTCCCGCCAAACTCGCGCGATTGACCGGCGCGCACGGAAATGCCCGCAAGATAGCAGGCATAGGCGAACGGCAACGGGCTTTGCGCCACGCCTGTGAATATCAGCGCTACGTCAAACGAGCGCCGGGCCAGTTCGGTAATCAGCAACTGCTCGCGTGCCGGATCGAAGGCTATGTCGCTTTGGACGTCCTGCCAAAGCGCGCGATGCACAAACACCTCATCGAGGCCCGGCACCCATCCCGCTACCGTGGCCCCGGCTGGGGATACCATGAGTGTGAGCTCCGCCGACGGCCACGCACGCCGCACCGCGCCTACGGCCGGTGATACCATCAGGACGTCCTTGATATTACCAAGGCGTGCCATGAGAATCCGCTTTGCGTTTCGGAAGGCGTCCATGCCCGGGCTCTTTTCCATTGACTGGCAGCCATTACAGCCCCAGGCGCGAACACCGCCCATCGGCCGAAGGGCCTGCACAAGCCCGCACCCGCCTGCCCCGAACCCCTGAGGGGCGAGCGAACCGCTCCATAAAAAAACCGGCCGACATCACGTCGGCCGGTTTTGTGTTTAAGCCCGCGGGCACACCCCTTTTTAAGCGGCGGCTTCCGTCTCCCCGGCCTCTGGCTTCGCCGGTCGATCGATAAGCTGTACCACCGCCATGGGCGCCGTATCTCCGGCACGCAGGCCCATCTTCAGTATGCGCAAATAGCCGCCGGCGCGGTCCTGATACCGCACACCGAGCTCATCGAACAATTTGCCGACGATCTCGCGATCGCCCAATCGGGCGAACGCCAAGCGCCGATTTGCGACCGTCGCAGTCTTACCCAATGTGATCAAGGGCTCGGCGATGCGTCGCAACTCCTTGGCCTTCGGCAAGGTCGTTACGATCTGCTCATGCCGAAACAAAGACACCGCCATATTCTTGAACAACGCCTTACGATGCGCGCTCGTTACGTTGAATTTCCGTCCGCTGTTGCCGTGCCGCATGGATCACTCCTCTCTCTTACCGATCCAAGCCTTCGCCTGGAACCTTGTTCCGAAGCGACGCCGGCGGCCAGTTCTCCAACTTCATGTCCAAGGTCAGTTCGTGAGATGCCAGGACATCCTTGATCTCGGTCAGCGACTTCTTCCCAAGGTTCGGCGTCTTCAAGAGCTCCATTTCGCTCTTTTGGACCAGGTCGCCGATATAAAAAATATTCTCCGCCTTGAGGCAGTTCGCCGAACGCACCGTAAGCTCCAGATCGTCGACCGGCCGCAACAGTATGGGATTTACGTCCGGCTCTTCCTCGACCCGCACCTCCGTCCCCTTGCTCTCCAGATCCACGAACACCGCCATCTGGTCACGCAGGATGTTTGCCGCGCGCCTCACCGCCGCCTCCGGATCAATCGCGCCGTTGGTCTCGATATCGAGGACCAGCTTGTCAAGATCCGTGCGCTGCTCCACCCGCGCGTTTTCTACGGTATAGGAGACGCGCCGAACCGGGCTGAAAGAGGCATCTATCTGCATGCCGCCGAGCGGCCGCTCCTCGTTTAAGGCTCGTGCCGGAACCGGCTCATAGCCTCGCCCCGCCATCACCGTGAGCTCCATCTTCAGCGAGACCGCCTTCGTGAGCGTCGCAATCACATGGGCGGGGTTCACGATCTCCACATTCTGATCGGTGTGGACATCGGCGGCCGTCACCACGCCAGGCCCGCTCTTCTCGATCGTCAGCCGCGTCTCGCCCCGCCCTTCCATGCGCATGGCGAGCCCCTTCAGGTTCAGCAGGATATCAATGACATCCTCCTGAACGCCTTCGATCGTCGAGTATTCGTGCAACACCCCCTCGATCCGCGCCTCGGTCACCGCGCAACCCGGCATGGACGACAGCAAAATGCGTCGCAGTGCGCTGCCCAAGGTATGACCGAACCCCCGCTCCAGGGGCTCCAACGTAATCCGCGCGTGCGTCGGACCGAGGGTCTGCACCCCGACGTTCCGGGGCTTCAGAAATTCCGCTGCCGAACTTTGCATATGCTATCCCTCCGGCGACTTACTTCGAGTACAAGGCGATGACGAGCTGTTCGTTAATCTCGCCCGGCATTTCACGACGCTCTGGCACAGCCTTGAAGGTGCCCTTCATGCCCTTGCTATCGACCTCGAGCCATTCCGGAAACCCGCGCTGCTCGGCTGCCTCGAGCGCCGCCTTCACGCGCAGCTGCTCCTTGGCGTCGGAACTCACTTCAACCACATCCTGCGCCGACAGTTGATAGGCCGGAATATTGACCCGCTTACCGTTCACCAGTATGCCGTTATGCCGCACAAGCTGCCGCGCCTCGGAGCGCGACGCCCCGAACCCCATCCTGTGCACCACGTTGTCGAGCCGGCACTCCAAAAGCTTCAGAAGGTTTTCGCCGGTATTGCCGCGACGCCGATCAGCCTCGGAATAATAATTGGCAAACTGCGCCTCGAGCACCCCGTAGATCCGGCGAAGCTTCTGCTTCTCGCGCAGCTGAGATCCGTAATCCGACAGCCGACTACGCCGCTGACCGTGCTGCCCCGGGGGATAAGTCCGCTTGGACACGGGGCATTTATCCGTAAAGCACTTCTCCCCCTTCAGAAAGAGCTTGCCGCCCTCGCGCCGGCATTTCCGGCATTTTGCATCCGCGTTCTCACGGGCCATTCTTCTCTCTCCGTCAACTAGACGCGCCGGCGTTTTGCCGGCCGACAACCGTTATGGGGAATCGGCGTCACATCAATGATGTTACTGATCTCAAAACCCGCTGAATGCAGGGCTCGAACCGCGGAATCGCGCCCAGGCCCTGGTCCCTTCACGCGAATCTCAAGCGCCTTCACGCCGAACTCTTGCGCCGCCCGGCCAGCCTTGTCGGATGCCACCTGGGCGGCAAACGGCGTACTCTTCCGCGACCCCCTGAAACCTGCGCCGCCGGCGGTCGCCCAGGACAACACGTTACCCTGCCGATCGGTGATCGTGATGACCGTGTTGTTGAACGATGCCTGGATATGGGCCACGCCTTCGGCCACATTCTTCTTGACGCGCTTTTTGGCCTTGCCCGGTGCGGGTGTGTTAGTCGCCATACCTATCCTTTAAAGTCACTTCCGAATGCCCTTGCGCGGGCCCTTGCGCGTGCGCGCGTTGGTCTTGGTGCGTTGTCCGCGCACCGGCAGCCCGCGCCTGTGGCGCATGCCACGGTAGCTCCCGATATCCATGAGCCGCTTGATGTTCATGGAGACGGTCCGCCGCAAATCGCCTTCGACCACGAGCTTACCGACCTCCGCCCGAATCTTCTCGACCTCAACGTCCGTCAGATCCTTAACCTTGGCGTCCACCGCCACGCCCGCGGCGTCGCAGATCTGCCGGGAGCGCGGCCGCCCTATACCGTAAATGGACGTAAGTCCGATCTCGATATGCTTGTGATTCGGAATATTGATGCCTGCAATACGGGCCATCGTACTGTTCTCTCCTAAACGCGCCCTTCACAAGGGAAAAGCGCGAAAGCCTAGCCTAGAAATCCCGGAATATCAAGCTTAGCCTTGCCGCTGCTTGTGGCGCGCGTCGCTACACACGATCCGGACCACCCCTTTGCGCCGCACGACCTTGCAATTACGGCACAGCTTCTTCACCGACGCCCTGACTTTCATGGTTTCCCCTACTTAGGTAGCCCGCTCACTCCACCCGTGAGATTCGCCTTTTTCAACAAACTCTCATACTGGTGCGACATCAGATGCGCCTGCACCTGTGCCATAAAATCCATGCTTACCACTACGATGATGAGCAACGACGTGCCCCCAAAGTAAAACGGCACGTTCCACTTTATGATCAAAAACTCCGGCAACAGACACACAAGCGTGAGATAGATCCCCCCGGACAACGTCAACCGTGACATCACGTCATCAATATAACGCCGCGTCTGCTCGCCGGGCCGGATCCCCGGAATGAACGCCCCGGACTTCTTCAAATTGTCCGCCGTATCCTTCGGGTCCATGATCATCGCGGTGTAAAAAAACGAGAAAAACATCACCGCAACCGTAAACACGATCAGATACACGGGCGCGCCCGGGGCCAGCGCCTCGGCCACCGTATGCAGCCAACCCATGCCCTTGGCCTGCCCGAACCAGTTCGCGGCCATCGTCGGGAACAAAATGATACTCGACGCGAAAATCGGCGGGATCACCCCCGCGGTATTGACCTTAAGCGGCAAATGCGTCGTCTGGCCTCCGAAGATCTTGCGCCCTTGCTGACGCTTGGCATAGGTCACCGTAACCCGCCGCTGGCCACGCTCGACGAACACCACAAAAGCCGTCACCGCCAACGCCACCAAAAACAGCAACAGCACGAACAATGGCTGAAAAGACCCGTTGCTGGCAAGCTCCAAAGTGCTGCCGACCGCCTGCGGCAGACCCGCCACGATACCGGCAAAGATGATCATGGAGATACCGTTGCCAATGCCCCGCTCGGTAATCTGCTCGCCTAGCCACATCAGAAACATGGTACCCGCCACCAGGGTGACCATCGTAAAAAGCTCAAAGCCGATCCCCGGGGTTATCACCACCGGCACGCCGCCTGCCGTCTGATGCTCGAGGGCGATCGAGATTCCAAGCCCCTGAAAGGCGGCAAGCGCTACCGTCCCATAGCGGGTATATTGGGTCAGCTTACGCCTGCCGGCCTCCCCGCCATCTTTACGCAACTCATCGAGCTTCGGAATCACCGGCGTCAGGATCTGGATGACGATCGACGCCGAAATGTACGGCATGATGCCGAGCGCAAACACCGACAAGCGCTGCAAGGCGCCGCCCGAAAACATGTTAAACATACCGATGATGGATCCGCTCGTGCGCTGGAAAAGCGCTGCCAACGCCGCCCCGTTGATCCCCGGTACCGGTATGTGTGTCCCGACGCGAAACACGACCAGGGCGCCCAACAAGAAAAGCAGGCGCTGCTTTAGGTCACTCAAGCGCCCGAGCGTCCCAGGCGTCAGCGTCCCCTGACGTTTCGCGTCCCGTGCGGCCATCAGTCCTCGACTCGGCCGCCCGCCGCTTCAATGGCGGCGCGTGCGCCCTTGGTCACGGCAATGCCTTTCAACACCAAAGCCTTATCGATCGTGCCAGACAGGAAGACCCGCGCCCGGAGCACGGTGGCTGCCACGACGTTCGCGCCCTTCAGTCCCGCGAGATCCACACTCCCATCAAATCTGTTCAGCTCCCCCAGCCGCACCGCGCCCGTCTCGGCCGCCATCGGCGACCGAAAACCGAACTTCGGCAGGCGCCGCTGCAAGGGCATCTGTCCGCCTTCGAACCCTACCTTATGGTAGCCGCCGGCGCGCGCCCGCTGACCCTTATGCCCACGGCCGCAGGTCTTGCCAAGACCAGAACCACCACCACGCCCGACACGTCGGGGCTCGGTCCGGTGCGGATCGGGCTTGATCGTATTTAAACGCATTACGCGACCTCCTCGCACTTCACCATGTAGGCCACCTTGCGCAACATCCCGCGGGTTGCCGCACTGTCTTCGACCAGCACGCTATGATGCAGCCGCCGCAAACCCAGTCCCCGCACGCACGCCTGATGGCGCGCACCGGTCCCGAACATGCTGCGCACCAGGGTCACCTTCATCTGCTTCTTTGCCATCGCCGCTCCTAGCCGCCCGTGATCTCTTCGACGGTCTTGCCACGCTTCGCGGCGATCTCCGCCGGATTGCTCACATCGAGCAAGGCCTTCAAGGTCGCGCGTACTACGTTGATCGGGTTGGTGGAGCCCAGAGCCTTGGCTAAGACATTGCGCACCCCCACCACCTCGAACAAGGCGCGCATGGCGCCGCCTGCGATGATCCCGGTCCCCTCGGAGGCGGGTCTCATGACCACCCGAGACGCCCCATGATTGGCCGTGACCCCGTAATGCAAGGTGCCGTTCTTCAAATGCACACGCACCATGTTACGGCGCGCATCGTCCATCGCCTTCTGCACGGCCACCGGCACCTCACGGGCCTTGCCCTGGCCTATTCCCACCCGTCCGTCGCCATCACCGACCACCGTCAGTGCCGCAAAGCCGAACTGCCGGCCGCCCTTGACGACCTTGGCCACGCGATTGATGCTGATGAGCTTTTCTTGGAGGTTATCGCTGTAACCGTCCGACTCCGTTCCGCCTGCCGCCACAATGCCTCCTTAAAACTCCAGCCCGCCTTCACGCGCCGCATCCGCCAGGGCCTGTACGCGCCCGTGATAACGGAACCCGGACCGGTCGAACGCCACCTTGACCACTCCCGCCGCCTTCGCCTTCTCGGCGATTCGACGACCGACGAGCCGTGCCGCCTCGACGTTCCCGCCGGTCTTCAGGTCCCGGCGCACCTCTACCTCGACCGTCGACGCGCTGGCCAGCACTCGGCTATCCGGCCCTATGATCTGCGCATACATATGCCGGGGCGTACGATGCACGCACAACCGCTGCACGCCCAGCACCGCGATCCGCCTACGGCCCCGAAACGCGCGCCGCTTGCGTGTTGCCACTTTGTCTTTCATAGGGTCGCCTTACTTCTTCTTCGCTTCTTTCTTCACCACCACCTCGTCGCTATAGCGCACACCCTTACCCTTGTAGGGCTCTGGCGGCCTATAGTTACGTACCTCGGCGGCAACCTGGCCCACGCGCTGCTTGTCGGCCCCCTTGATCACGATCTCCGTCTGGCTCGGGGTCTCTATGGTGATACCCGCCGGAATGTCATACACGACCGGGTGCGAAAACCCCAGCGTCAGGTTGAGCTTGCGTCCCTGGACCGCGGCGCGATAACCGACGCCCACGATCGACAGCCGGCGCTCGAACCCCTTGGTGACGCCCATCACCATATTCTGCATGAGCGCGCGGGTAGTGCCGGATAAGGCATTGGCCAAAGTCGAGTCATCGGCCGCCGTGACGCGCAGAACATTCCCATCCTGCTCCACACCCACGAGCTCGTGGACACGATGCGCCAATTCGCCTTTCGGTCCCTTGATCGTGATATCCGCGCCGTTGCGGCTCAATGCCACTCCCGACGGCAGACTCACTGGATTTTTCGCAACTCGCGACATGCCTCGCTCCTTAAACCACCACGCACACGATCTCGCCGCCGAGCCCAGCGCTCCGTGCCGCCCGATCCGTCATCATGCCCTTCGACGTCGACACTACGGCGATGCCTAAGCCCCCGTCGACCGTGGGCAGCGCATCATGCGACCGGTAGACACGCCGTCCGCCGCGGCTCACGCGATCGATACGCGCAATGACCGGCCGACCGGCATAATACTTAAGCTCGATCTCAAGTTCCGGCTTGACCCCGTCGATGATCCGGAAGTCGTTTACATACCCTTCGTCTTTCAGGATCTTCGCCAATGCGCGCTTTGGCTTCGACATCATCATCCGCACGCTGACCTTCTCGGCGCGTTGCGCATTACGGATGCGCGTCAGCATATCTGCTATGGGATCATTCATCATGGCCTTATACCTACCAGCTCGCCTTCACCACGCCAGGAATCTCCCCGCGCATCATCATCTCGCGCAACTTATTGCGCCCGAGCCCAAACTTCCGATAATACCCTCGCGAGCGCCCGGTCATGTAACAGCGGTTGCGCACGCGCACCGGACAGGCGTTTCTGGGCTGCTTTGCAAGCGCCGCGAGCGCCTGCTGGCGCTCTTCTTCCGATAGCCGCATATTCACCGACGCCGCCTTCAGTTCGGCGCGCCGCTGGGCATACTTCGCGACCACAGCCATGCGCTGACGGTTCCGCAATATCTTCGACTTCTTCGCCATGTCCGCCCCTTAAACGCGAATCGGCAACCGGAAGGCCGTCAACAGGGCTCGCGCCTCGTCATCGGTCTTGGCCGTTGTCGTTATAGTAATATCCATCCCCCGGATCGCGTCGATCTTGTCGTATTCGATTTCGGGAAAGATGATCTGTTCTTTGATCCCAAGCGAGTAATTGCCCTGGCCGTCAAACGATCGCCCCGGTAGACCCCGAAAGTCGCGCACGCGTGGCAACGCCACGCTGATCAGACGATCCATGAACTCGTACATGCGCGTGCGTCGCAGCGTCACCTTGCAGCCGATCGGCCAATCCTCGCGCACCTTGAACGCCGCCACCGATTTACGCGCCCGCGTAATGATCGGCTTTTGCCCGCCGATGGCCTGCATATCCGCCACCGCGTTCTCGATGATCTTCTTGTCCGCCAGCGCCTCGCCCACGCCCATATTGAGCGTTACTTTCACCACTCTTGGCACCTGCATCGGATTTTTATATCCAAAGCGCGCCATGAGCTCTGGCCGAATCGTCTTTTCGTACAGCTCCTGAAGCCTGCTCGTCATCGCCTTCCCCTACGCATCCACGACTTCGCCGCTGCGCTTGAAGACGCGCACCTTGCGACCGTCATCCAAGGTCCGAAACCCGACGCGCTCGCCCTTGCCGGTCACCTTGTTGAACAAAGCCACATTCGCCCCCGACACCGGCGCCTCGCGCTCGACGATGCCGCCGGTCACGTTCTTGTTGGGGTTCGGGCGCACATGCCGCTTGACCCGATTCACGTTTTCCACCAACACCCGCCCGTCGGCATAGACCCTAAGGACATTACCGCGCTTGCCTTTGTCCTTACCGACACGCACCACCACTTCATCGCCTTTCCGGATCTTCTGCATGGCGCACCTATATCACTTCGGGGGCGAGCGATATGATCTTCATGAACTGCTCGCTGCGCAGTTCGCGGGTCACGGGCCCGAAGATGCGGGTGCCGACCGGCTGATGCTGGGGATTCAAAAGCACCGCCGCATTGCTGTCAAACCGCACCACCGAACCATCGGCCCGCCGTACGCCCACCTTGGTGCGTACGATCACGGCGTCGTACACGTCGCCCTTCTTTACGCGCCCGCGCGGCACCGCTTCCTTTATGCTGATCTTGATGATGTCGCCAATGCCCGCATACCGGCGCTTCGAGCCACCGAGGACCTTTATGCACTGCACCTTCTTGGCGCCACTATTGTCCGCGACGGACAGCACGCTCTGCATCTGAATCATGGTGTTCCTTCCGTTAGGCGCGCACTGCGTAGCCCGCCATCATAACATCGATTTACCCGGCCCCAAAGACCCTATACAACAGCAGGCCGGTCAAGGACCCGGACAAGCCGCCAGGTCTTGGTCTTCGATAGCGGCCTGCACTGCTCAACCAGCACCAAGTCGCCCTCACGGCCCTCATTATTCTCATCATGCGCATGCAGCTTGGTACTCCGGCGCACAAACTTCCCATACACCGGATGCGGCGTCCGGCGCTCGATGAGCACGGTGATCGTCTTGTCCATCTTGCTGCTCGTCACCCGGCCGGTCGCCGTACGGGCACGCTTTTCCAACGTCGTTTCCGTCATGGCCTATCGGCTCCCCGCCTGCTGCATAACCGTCAATATCCGCGCGATGTCCCGCCGCACCTTCCCGATCTCGCTTACGTCGCGGATCTGTCCCGTGGCGCCCTGCATGCGCAACGTAAACTGTTTTTCCCGCAGCGCCTCGAGCTCTTTACGCTGCTCCTCGATCGACGCCGCCCGTATCTCTTTCAGGTCCATAACCGCCTCTCTTTAGGCCACTTGCCGCGCCACGAACGCGGTCTGCACCGGCAACTTCGCGGCCGCCAAGCGAAACGCATCCCGCGCCACGGCCTCGCTTACCCCTTCCATCTCATAAAGCACCTTGCCGGGCTGAATCAGTGCCACCCAGTACTCCGGGTTGCCCTTACCCTTGCCCATGCGCACCTCGAGTGGCTTTTTCGAAATCGGTTTATCCGGAAACACGCGAATCCACACACGGCCGCCGCGCTTGATGGATCGCGTAAGCGCCCGCCGCGCGGCCTCGATCTGCCGCGACGTGAGCCGCCCGCGCCCCAAGGCCTTCAATCCGAACTCCCCAAAACTCACCTTGTTCCCGCGCGATGCGAGCCCGCGGTTGCGGCCCTTGTGTTGCTTACGAAACTTCGTTCTCTTTGGCTGCAGCATGCGCTCACCGGAATCAGGCCGTAGCCTTCTTCCCCTCCGTCTCCGCGTCCGCGGGGTTCATCTGCCCGTAGATCTCACCCTTGAAGATCCACACCTTGATGCCGATCACGCCATACGTCGTATGCGCCTCGGCGACCCCATAGTCGATATCGGCACGCAGCGTATGCAAAGGCACGCGCCCCTCGCGATACCATTCCGTGCGCGCAATCTCGGCACCGTTCAAGCGCCCCGCGCACATGATCTTCACGCCCAACGCCCCAAGCCGCATGGCATTGGTCACCGACCGCTTCATGGCACGGCGGAACATGATGCGCTTTTCCAGCTGCTGCGCGATATTTTCCGCAACCAAGGCCGCATCGAGTTCGGGTTTACGAATCTCTTCGACGTTTAGCTGCACCGGCACGCCCGCAAGCTTCGCAAGCTCCTGGCGCATCCGCTCGATGTCCTCGCCCTTCTTGCCGATCACGATCCCCGGCCGCGCCGTGCGAATGGTGATCGTGACACTCTGCGCCGGGCGCTGAATGATAATCGAACTCACGGCGGCGTGCGAAAGCTTGGCCTTCAGCCACGCCCGCAGCTCCACATCCGCGCGGATATTGGCGGCGTACGCCCCACGGTGCGCATACCACTTCGCCGTCCAATCCTTGACGATCCCAAGCCGCATGCCGATCGGATTGATCTTTTGACCCATCTCAGTTCCCCCCGCTCGCTGCGACCGTGACACTGATGTGGCTCGTGCGCTTTAAAATCCGCGCTCCGCGACCCTTCGCCCGGGCCTGAAACCGCTTCAAGGACGATGCCCCGTCAATCTGGATCTCCGAGATCTTAAGCTCGTCTACGTCCGCACCCTCGTTGTTCTCGGCATTGGCAATCGCCGACTCCAACACCTTTTTTAGGATGCGCGCCGCCTTCTTTGGACTAAACGCCAGCACCTCGAGCGCCCGCCCCACCGGCAGGCCGCGCACCAGATCCGCCACTAATCGCCCTTTCTGCGGCGACACATGAACGTTCTTCAAAACTGCCTTGGTCGCCATGATTAGCCTCCGGATGCCTTCTTGTCCGCGGTATGACCCTTAAAGGTACGCGTTGCCGCAAACTCGCCAAGCTTATGTCCGACCATGTTGTCTGAGATCAGCACGGGAACGTGCTGGCGCCCGTTATGCACAGCGATCGTCAGCCCAATGAAGTCCGGCATGATGGTCGAGCGACGCGACCATGTCTTGATCGGTTTCTTGTTCCCGGTCCTCTGCGCCTCACCGACTTTCCTGGCAAGATGGTCGTCTAGGAACGGTCCCTTCTTAATCGAACGTGGCACGGTGCGCCCTCACACTTTTCAGTTACTTCTGGTACCGACGACGCACGATCATGCCGTCGGTCCGCTTGTTGATTCGTGTCCTATAACCCTTGGTCGGCGTGCCCCACGGACTCACCGGATGACGTCCACCGGACGTCCGTCCCTCGCCGCCACCATGCGGGTGGTCGACCGGATTCATGGCAACCCCGCGGACCGTTGGCCGAATACCGCGCCAACGCGACGCCCCGGCCTTGCCGAGCTTACGCAAGGAATGCTCGCCGTTACCGACCTCGCCGATCGTCGCCCGGCACTCCACATGCACCTTGCGCACTTCGCCGGACCGCAGCCGAAGCTGCGCGTAATCCCCCTCGCGCGCCACATACTGCAATGACGCCCCCGCCGACCGCCCGATCTGTGCCCCGCGGCCCACTTTAAGTTCCACGCAATGCACGGTTGTGCCCACAGGAATGCTGCGCAACGGCAAGCAGTTCCCCGCGCGTATCGGCGCATCGCTGCCCGATAAGATCTCCTGACCGACCTCAAGCCCCTTGGCGGCGATGACGTAACGCCGTTCGCCGTCGGCATACAACATAAGGGCGATATGCGCGCTCCGGTTCGGGTCGTATTCCAGGCGCTCAACGCGCGCGGCGATCCCGTCCTTATCGCGCCGGAAATCGATCACGCGGTAATGGCGTTTGTGGGCGCCACCGCGGTGGCGCACGGACACCCGCCCGTTATTGTTGCGCCCATCGATCTTCGCCTTCTTTTCCACGAGACCGGCAAACGGCGCGCCCTTATGCAGGCCCGGATGAACTACCTTGACGAGACCGCGGCGTCCCGCCGACGTGGGTCTTACCTTGACGACTGGCATGCTTCCCCCTATTGCCCTGCCCCGAACTGAATATCAAAACCGGGTTTCAAAGCCACATAGGCCTTCTTCACGTCCGATCGCCGCCCGGGGTTCTTGCCCCCCTTGGCCTTACCCTTCAAGACCGTCACGCGCACATCGGCCACTTCCACTTTAAAAAACTTCTCAACAGCCGCCTTCACCGACGCCTTAGTGGCATCCTTGCGCACGCGAAACACGAACTGCCGGTGTTTTTCCGCAATCCGCGTCGCCTTCTCGGAGACGTGAGGCGCCAGCAAAACTCCATAAATATCGGCCGTCATGCCAACAACTCCTCGATCTTCCTCATGGCCCCGACGGTCATGAGCACCTTATCGTGCGCGATCAACGACACCGGATCGACGTGGTCGCTCGGCCGCACCGTCACCCGGTACAGGTTGCGTGCCGCCCGCGCCAAGCTGTCGTCGGCCATCTCGGCTACGATCAGCACATCCGGCGAACGCCCGCCGATACCAAACGCCGCGAGCCGCGCCAATAATTCCTTGGTCTTCGGTCCGGTCTGCATCTCGTCTACGGTTATCAACCGGTCCTGACGAATCAATTCCGACAATATCGAGCGCAGCGCCGCGCGCCGCATCTTCTTGTTGACCTTCTGGCTGAAATCCTGGGTCGCCGCCGGAAAGGTCTTGCCGCCGCCCCGCCATATCGGACTGCGGATATTGCCCGCCCGCGCCCGCCCGCCGCCTTTTTGCGCCCAGGGCTTGCGCGTGCTGCCGCTTACCGCCGCCCGGTTCTTTTGCGCGCGGGTCCCCGCGCGACCACCGGCCTGGTAAGCGACCACGATCTGATGCACGAGATGCTCTTTGAAAGGCACCCCGAAGGCATCGTCCGAGATCTCCATTTCCCCCGTCCCGCCGGAGGCCTTCACCACCGTCATCTTCATGATTGCTTGGCCTCCGCCTTCACTGCCTTGACGGCCGGCCGCACCACGACATCCGAGCCCGCCGATCCGGGAACCGCGCCCCGGATCAAAAGAAGGTTGCGCTCCGCATCCACCCGCACCACAACCAGATTTTGCTGCGTGCGCGTCTTCGCCCCCAGGTGGCCGGCCATCTTCTTGCCCGGAAATACACGCCCCGGGGTCTGGCGCTGGCCAATCGATCCAGGCGCCCGATGCGACAGCGAGTTACCATGCGACGCGCGACCGCCCCCGAAATGATGGCGCTTGATGACCCCGGCAAAGCCCTTGCCGATGGTCGTGCCCTGCACGTCGACCTTCTGGCCTTCCGTGAAAATGTCGACGCGCACCTCCGCGCCGACCTCCAGACCCTGCCCTTCATCCGCCGCCAGACGAAACTCCCACAGACTGGCTGCAGGCTCGATCTTCGCCTTGGCAAAATGCCCGGCCTGAGCCTTGGTGACCCGCAGCGGCCGCCGCGTCCCCGCGGCTATCTGCACCGCCCGATAGCCGTCGGTCGTCACATCCTTGATCTGCGCGACGTGATTGCGCTCGACGGCAACGACCGTCACTGGCGCAACGGTGCCATCGGCCGCAAATACGCGGCTCATGCCAATCTTCTTACCCACTATTCCGAGTGCCATGACCGCTCCTAACTCACTTTGATCTCGACGTCCACACCGGCCGCGAGATTGAGCTTAAGAAGCGCATCCACCGTCTTCTCCGTAGGCTCGATAATGTCCATGATCCGCTTGTGCGTGCGAATCTCGAACTGATCCCGCGAGCTCTTATCCACGTGCGGTGAACGCAACAGGGTGTAACGCTCGATCTTGGTCGGTAGCGGAATCGGACCCTTGACAATGGCGCCGGTCCGTTTCGCGGTATCGACAATTTCCGAAGCCGAGCGATCGATAAGCCTGTGATCGAAGGCCTTGAGACGAATTCTGATCTTTTGGTTAGCCATGGCCCCTACTCAAGTATCTTCGACACCACGCCCGCGCCCACCGTACGACCGCCCTCGCGGATGGCAAACCGCAGGCCTTCCTCCATGGCGATCGGACTGATGAGGCTGATCGTGAGTCGGACGTTATCGCCAGGCATCACCATTTCGGTGCCGGCGGGCAGATCACAGGAACCGGTGACGTCGGTGGTCCGGAAATAGAACTGCGGACGGTAACCCTGGAAGAACGCCGTGTGGCGACCACCTTCCTCCTTGCTCAAGACATAGACCTCGGCCTCGAAGCGCGTATGCGGCTTGATGGAGCCGGGCTTGCACAGGACCTGGCCGCGCTCGACCTCCTCGCGCTTGGTACCGCGCAACAGCACGCCGATGTTGTCGCCGGCCTGCCCCTGGTCGAGCAGCTTGCGGAACATCTCGACGCCGGTCACGGTGGTCTTGATGGTATCACGCAGGCCCACGATCTCGACCTCATCGCCGACCTTCACGACGCCACGCTCGACGCGTCCGGTCACGACCGTGCCGCGCCCGGAGATCGAGAACACATCCTCGACCGGCATGAGGAAGGCACCGTCAATGGCCCGTTCGGGCTGCGGGATATAGCTGTCCAGGGCCTCGGCGAGCTTTAAGATCGATGGCTCGCCGATCTCCGAGGTGTCGCCCTCGAGGGCCTTCAGGGCCGAACCCACCACGATCGGGGTCTTGTCCCCCGGGAACTCGTAACGGTCGAGGAGCTCGCGCACCTCCATCTCTACAAGCTCCAGGAGCTCCTTGTCATCGACCATGTCGGCCTTGTTCAGGAACACCACGATATAAGGCACACCCACCTGACGGGCCAGCAGGATGTGCTCGCGGGTCTGGGGCATGGGGCCGTCGGCGGCCGATACCACCAGGATCGCGCCATCCATCTGCGCGGCGCCGGTGATCATGTTCTTGATGTAGTCGGCATGCCCCGGGCAGTCGACGTGCGCGTAGTGGCGCTTGGCTGTCTGATACTCCACATGCGCCGTCGCGATCGTGATGCCGCGGGCGCGCTCCTCGGGGGCGTTGTCGATCTGGTCATAAGCCTTGAACTCGCCCCCAAACTTCGCCGACAAGACCTTGGTCAGGGCCGCCGTGAGCGTGGTCTTGCCATGGTCGACGTGGCCTATCGTGCCCACATTGAGATGGGGCTTTGTGCGTTCAAATTTTCCCTTGGACACCGTGGGTACCTCGTAGGCTGAATCGTTTTTATCCTAACTGGCTTTCTTTATGACCTGTTCGGCGATATTGCTCGGCGCCACCGCGTAGCGCTTGAACTCCATCGCATAGGTCGCGCGCCCCTGCGTCGCCGATCGCAACGAAGTCGCATACCCAAACATCTCGGCAAGCGGCACCTCGGCACGCACGATCTTTCCCGCCGGCGCATCTTCCATCGCCTGGATGACGCCGCGCCGCGAACTCAAATCGCCGTTCACGCTCCCCATATAATCCTCGGGCGTCACCACTTCGACCGCCATGATCGGCTCGAGAAGCGCCGGATCGGCCTTCAGGCAGCCCTCCCGAAAGGCCATGCTCGCAGCCATCTTGAAGGCGTTTTCGGACGAATCGACCTCGTGGTAGGACCCGTAGTAAAGGGCGACCTTGACGTCCACCACGGGAAAGCCGGCCTGAATGCCGCGCTCAAGGGCCTCGCGTACCCCTTTCTCGACCGCCGGTATGTACTCCCGGGGAATCACGCCACCCTTGATCTCGTCGACAAACTCAAAGCCCTTGCCGGGCGCCTGTGGCTCAATCCGCAGAAACACATGCCCATACTGGCCCCGCCCGCCGCTTTGCTTGGCGAACTTGTGTTCCTGCTCGATCTTCTTGCGAATGGTCTCGCGGTAGGCGACCTGCGGCTTGCCGACACTCGCCTCGACCCCGAATTCGCGTTTCATGCGATCGACGATAATCTCAAGGTGCAGCTCGCCCATGCCCGATATGATGGTCTGGCCCGACTCTTCATCGGTTCGCACACGAAACGATGGGTCCTCCTGGGCCAACCGCCCAAGCGCAAGCCCCATCTTCTCCTGATCGGCCTTGGTCTTCGGTTCCACTGCCTGCGAAATAACAGGCTCCGGGAACTCCATGCGCTCAAGGGTCACCACGCGTTCCGGATTGCACAGCGTGTCGCCGGTCGTCACGTTCTTCAGACCGACCGCCGCGGCGATATCGCCGGCATGCACTTCCTTGATTTCGTCGCGGTGGTTGGCGTGCATCTGCAAAAGCCGTCCAACACGCTCCTTTTTCGACTTGCCGGGGTTGAATATCGAGTCGCCGCTCTTCAACACACCGGAATAGACTCGAAAATAGACGAGCTGACCCACGAACGGATCGGTCGCAATCTTGAATGCCAGCGCCGCGAACGGCGCGTTGTCATCGGCCGGACACTCAACCTCCGTGCCTGCCTTGTCATCCAGATGCCCCACGATCGCCTTCTTCTCTCTTGGCGACGGCAGGTAATCGACGACCCCGTCTAGCATCGACTGCACGCCCTTGTTCTTGAACGCCGAGCCGCACAAGGTCACGACGATCTGTGAAGCCAGACTGCGCGCGCGCAGCCCCGCCTTGATCTCCTCGACGGTCAATGTCTCCCCGCCGAGATATTTGTCCATCAAGGTTTCGTTGGCCTCGGCCGCCGCTTCGATCATGCGTTCGCGCCACTTCTCGCAATCCGCGCGCATCTCCGCCGGGATCTCGCGCTCCTCAAAGCGCATGCCCTGGGTCGTGTCGTCCCAATAGATCGCCTTCATCTTGACGAGGTCCACGACCCCCTGAAAGCGCTCCTCCGCACCGATCGGCAACTGAATGGGGACCGGTGTCGCGCCCAGACGCACCCGGATCTGCTCGACCACCCGCAGAAAATTGGCGCCGGCGCGGTCCATTTTGTTCACGAAGGCGATACGCGGCACACCGTACTTGTTGGCCTGGCGCCATACCGTTTCGGATTGCGGCTCGACCCCGCCGACTGCGCAAAACAACGCGCACGCCCCGTCGAGCACGCGGAGCGAGCGCTCGACCTCGATCGTGAAATCCACGTGGCCTGGCGTATCGATGATGTTGATGCGGTGCTCGGGGTAATTCGCGGCCATGCCTTTCCAGAAACAAGTCGTCGCGGCCGATGTGATCGTAATGCCGCGTTCCTGCTCTTGTTCCATCCAGTCCATGACCGCCGCGCCTTCATGGACTTCCCCGATCTTATGGGATACGCCCGTATAGAACAGGATCCGTTCCGTGGTCGTGGTCTTACCGGCGTCAATATGCGCCATGATGCCGATGTTGCGATAACGGTCGATTGGTGTCGTACGGGCCACGGCCAGATCCTTACGCTAAATTCGTGAAATTGCGTGTTCTACCAGCGATAATGAGAAAACGCCTTGTTGGCTTCCGCCATGCGGTGGACTTCCTCGCGCTTCTTCACCGCGTTGCCACGCCGCTCGGCGGCATCCAGCAATTCCCCCGCGAGCCGCGCGCCCATGGACTTCTCGCCGCGCGAACGCGCCGCATCGACGACCCAGCGCATGGCTAACGCGAGCTGTCGGCCCGGCCGCACTTCGACCGGCACCTGATAGGTTGCACCACCGACCCGGCGACTCTTGACCTCGACTAGCGGCTTGGCGTTGTCGATGGCCTGTTGAAACACGGCCAGCGGCTCGCCTTTGTTACGCGAAGCGATCGTTTCAAGCGCGCCATAGATGATCTTCTCGGCCACCGACTTTTTGCCGCTTTGCATCACCACGCTCATGAACTTCGTGAGCATCTCGCTCCCGTATTTCGGGTCGGGTCGGGTCGGGCGCTTGGGAACTTCTCTTCTTCTCGGCATATTCTCAACCTTCGTACCGTTTATAACGAGAAAACGCCGCACTCAAGGCGTGCGGCGTACCCGGCTTTCAAGACAGCCTATGACTTCGGGCGTTTCGCCCCGTACTTTGAACGGCCCTGGCGCCGGTCTGCGACGCCCGCCGTATCCAGCGATCCTCGGACCGTGTGGTAACGCACGCCCGGCAGATCCTTCACGCGGCCGCCGCGAATCAGGACGACTGAGTGCTCCTGAAGGTTATGACCCTCGCCACCTATGTAGCTCGTCACCTCGTAGCCATTGGTGAGACGAACGCGCGCGACCTTGCGCAGCGCCGAGTTCGGCTTTTTTGGCGTGGTGGTATAAACGCGAGTGCAAACCCCGCGCTTTTGCGGGCAGGCGTTCAAGGCCGGCACGGTCGTCTTCTTCCGCGGCTGTACCCGCGGCTTACGGACTAGCTGGTTAATCGTGGGCATTCATGACTCCGGTGCAAAAACTGACCTTAGACCCCAATGCACAAACGGGCCTGGCCTCAAAGGTGCGCGATTGTAGGCATAATGGCGGCCCCTGTCAAGAGCGCTTCGACAGGGGCCGACCCTTCAGGCAGACGCCGCCTTGTCGTCGCCGTCGGTGCCCTTGTCGCGCATCGGTAACAAGGCCTCGCGCAAGGCGGTCGCCTCATCCTTCTCGTCGGCGCGCTTTCGCTTGCGCTCCTGATGGTGCGCAAGCCCGCTGCCAGCCGGAATCAGACGACCGACGATCACATTTTCCTTCAAACCGCGCAGCCGATCACGCTTGCCGCTTATAGCCGCCTCGGTCAAAACGCGCGTCGTTTCCTGGAAGGAGGCCGCCGAGATAAACGACTCGGTGGCGAGCGACGCCTTGGTGATTCCAAGCAGCAGGCGTTCGGCGGTGGCCAGCCGCTTGCCGGCCACCTCGGCCTCCTCGTTGGCGTCAAGGAGCCGCGCGCGCTCAATCTGTTCACCGGGCAGGAACTGGGTGTCACCGGCATCGATGATGCGCACCTTGCGCAGCATCTGGCGCACGATCACCTCGATGTGCTTGTCATTGATCTTCACGCCCTGCAACCGGTAAACGTCCTGGACCTCATCGACGATGAAGTTGGCCATGGCCTCCACGCCCAGCAGTCGCAAAATATCCGACGACACGGGGGGCCCATCAACGATGGCCTCGCCCTGCTCCACGGTCTCGCCCTCGAAGACCATGATGTGCCGGCCCTTCGGAATCAAGTATTCGTGTTCCTCACCCCCCTTATCGGTGATGAGCAGCCGCTGCTTACCCTTGGTGTCCTTGCCAAACGACACCACCCCGCTCGTCTCCGCCAGGATCGCGTGGTCCTTGGCCTTGCGCGCCTCAAAGAGCTCGGCCACGCGCGGCAGACCACCCGTGATATCGCGCGTCTTGGAGCTCTCCTGCGGGATACGAGCGAGCACGTCACCTACCCCGATTTTGACGCCATCATCGACTGTGATGATCGCGCCTGGCGGCAGCATGTATTTTGCCGGAATATCCGTACCAGGTATGAAGAGGCCCTTACCCTTCTCGTCTAGGAGCGCGATCATCGGCCGGATGTCCTTGGCCCCGGAGCGGTGCTTCGGATCCAAGACCACGTAGGTGCTAAGCCCCGTCACCTCATCGGTCTGCTTGTTGACGGTCACCCCGTCGATAAGGTCCGTGAAGGCCACGTTACCCGCCACTTCGGTGATGATCGGGTGGGTATGGGGATCCCAGTTCGCCACCACGCGCCCGGCCTTGACCTTGTCGCCTTCACTGACGTTCAAGATCGCGCCGTAAGGGACCTTGTAGCGCTCACGGTCGCGGCCGTGTTCGTCTTGCACGATAAGTTCGCCCGACCGCGATACCGCAACGTTATTGCCGCTCGCATGACGGATCAGCTTCAGATTATTGAAGCGTACCGAACCATTGGACTTGACCTCGATCCCGCTCACCGCCGTCGCGCGCGATGCCGCGCCGCCGATGTGGAAGGTGCGCATGGTAAGCTGAGTCCCCGGCTCGCCGATACTCTGAGCCGCGATCACACCCACCGCCTCACCTTGGTTTACGAGATGCCCGCGCCCCAGGTCACGCCCGTAGCACAGCGCACAGATGCCATAACGGGTCTCGCAGGTCACGGGCGAACGCACTATGACCTGGTCAATATTGCGCTCCTCAAGCAGGCGCACCTTGCGCTCGTCAAGGAGCGTATTATGCGCAACCAGCACACTGCTGTCGGCCGGATCAACGACGTCTCCTACGACCACGCGCCCGAGCACGCTCTCGCGTAGCGGCACCACCACCTCGCCACCCTCCACGATCACGCTCTTGCGGATTCCAACCTGGGTGCCGCAATCAGGCTCCGTGACCACCAGATCCTGGCAGACATCGACGAGCCTGCGCGTCAGATAGCCGGAGTTCGCCGTCTTTAAGGCGGTATCGGCAAGCCCCTTGCGCGCGCCGTGCGTCGAGATAAAGTACTGCAGCACGTTCAGGCCCTCACGGAAATTCGCCGTGATCGGCGTCTCAATGATGGACCCATCGGGTTTGGCCATAAGGCCGCGCATGCCTGCAAGCTGACGGATCTGCGCTGCGCTACCGCGCGCGCCGGAATCCGCCATCATATAGATGGAGTTGAATGACGGCTGAGTGACGACACGGCCGGTCGCATCGACCACATCCTCGACCCCAAGCTTATCCATCATCGACTTGGCCACGCGCTCACTCGTGTGTGTCCAGATGTCCACCACCTTGTTGTAGCGCTCGCCGTCGGTAAGCAGTCCAGACGCATATTGCGTCTGAATACCGCGCACCTCGGCCTCGGCGTCGCCGATGATCTTGGCCTTCTCGGCGGGCGTCACCATGTCGTTCACGCCAATCGAGATGCCGGCGCGCGCCGCGAACGCAAAACCGGTATACATGAGCTGGTCGGCGAAGATCACGGTCTCTTTCAGGCCGACCTGCCGGTAGCAGGCATTGATGAGCTCCGAGATGGTCTTTTTCTTCAAGTCGCGGTTCACGAGCGCAAACGGCAAGCCTTGCGGCAGAAGCTCCGACAAGAGCGCCCGGCCCACCGTCGTCTCCACGAGCTTGATGGTCTTGACCTTGTTACCGGCCTCATCGATCGTGACCTCGGGGATGCGCACGCGGCACTTCGCATGCAGCGCCACCTTGCGGCTCTCATAGGCCCGATGGACCTCGGCCACGTCGGCAAACACCTTGCCCTCGCCTAGAGCGTTCACACGCACGCGGGTCATATAGTAGAGTCCGAGTACGATATCCTGCGACGGGACGATGATCGGCTCCCCGTTTGCCGGCGACAGGATGTTGTTCGAGGACATCATGAGGCTGCGCGCCTCGAGCTGTGCCTCGAGCGAAAGCGGAACATGCACCGCCATCTGGTCGCCGTCGAAATCCGCGTTGTAGGGCGCGCAGACGAGCGGGTGAAGCTGGATGGCCTTACCCTCGACGAGCACGGGCTCGAACGCCTGAATACCCAGACGATGAAGCGTGGGTGCCCGGTTTAGCAGCACCGGGTGCTCGCGTATGACCTCCTCCAGGATATCCCAGACCTCGGGACTGGCCTGTTCGACCATCTTTTTCGCCGCCTTGATGGTCGTCGCCAACCCGCGCATCTCAAGTTTGCTGAAGATAAAGGGCTTGAAAAGCTCAAGCGCCATCTTTTTCGGGAGCCCGCACTGATGCAACTTCAAGGCGGGGCCGACCACGATGACCGAGCGCCCGGAGTAGTCCACGCGCTTGCCAAGCAGGTTTTGGCGAAAGCGTCCCTGCTTGCCCTTGATCATGTCCGCGAGCGATTTCAGCTGGCGCTTGTTGGCGCCGGTAATAGCCTTGCCGCGCCGCCCATTGTCAAGCAGGGCGTCGACCGCCTCCTGCAGCATGCGCTTTTCATTACGCACGATGATGTCGGGGGCATTTAAGTCCAGCAGCCGCTTCAGACGATTGTTGCGGTTGATTACGCGCCGGTACAGGTCATTTAGGTCCGATGTCGCAAACCGCCCGCCATCGAGCGGCACAAGCGGCCGAAGCTCTGGCGGCAAGACCGGTAATATCTCGATGACCATCCACTCAGGCCGGTTTCCAGAATGCAGGAAGGCCTCGATAACCTTGAGGCGCTTGGCAAGCTTCTTGATCTTGGTCTCCGAGGTCGTGGCACCCAGTTCCTCGCGCAGCTTGGCGGCCTCTCCGGCAAGATCGATCCCCCGCAGAAGGTCGCGAACCGCCTCGGCGCCCATGCGTGCGTCAAACTCGTCGCCGTATTGCTCAATGGCCTCCAGATAGGCGTCTTCCGACAAAAGCTGGCTGCGCTCAAGCGGCGTCATGCCGGGATCGACAACCACATAGGCCTCGAAATACAGCACGCGCTCGATATCGCGCAGGGTCATGTCGAGGACAAGCCCCATGCGCGAAGGCAGGGACTTCAAAAACCAGATATGAGCCACCGGACTTGCAAGGTCGATATGTCCCATGCGCTCTCGGCGCACCTTCGAAAGCGTCACCTCGACCCCGCACTTCTCGCAGATGACGCCGCGATGCTTCAGGCGCTTATACTTGCCGCATAGGCACTCGTAATCCTTGATGGGACCAAAGATCTTTGCGCAGAATAGCCCGTCACGCTCGGGCTTGAATGTGCGGTAGTTGATCGTCTCGGGCTTCTTGACCTCCCCAAACGACCACGAGCGTATCTTATCCGGGGACGCAAGACCGATCCGAATGGAATCGAAATCCTCGGTCTTACCTGACTGCTTAAATAAATTAAATAGGTCTTTCAAGTCGATCTCCTCAACGCGGCCAGTGTCTCGACCTGTCGTTTGCGGTCAAATGTCGCAGAGCGGGTTATCCTTGATCGAGTTCGATATCGATACCGAGTGAACGGATTTCCTTGATAAGCACGTTGAACGATTCGGGCATACCAGCCTCCATCTTATGGTCGCCCTTCACAATATTCTCAAACATCTTGGTTCGGCCGGTCACATCATCCGATTTCACGGTCAGCATCTCCTGCAAGGTATAGGCGGCACCATAGGCCTCCAGCGCCCAGACCTCCATTTCGCCAAACCGTTGACCTCCGGACTGCGCCTTGCCGCCAAGCGGCTGCTGTGTCACGAGACTGTAAGGACCCGTCGAGCGCGCATGCATCTTGTCGTCGACGAGATGGTTTAGTTTCAGCATGTACATATAGCCGACGGTGATGGGCCGATCGAAGGCCTCTCCGGTGCGGCCATCATACAGGGTCGTCTGACCGGTACGCGGCAGGCCGGCAAGCTCCAGCAGGTCCATGATCTCCTCTTCGGTGGCGCCATCGAACACCGGTGTCGCTATCGGCACGCCCTTCACCAGATTGCCGGCAAGACCCACGATCTCGGCGTCGCTCAGCGAGCCGATATCCTCCTTCTGGCCCCCGCTGTTATAGACCTTCTCCAGAAACTCGCGGACCTTGGCGGCCGCGGCCTGCTGCTTTAGCATCTCGTTGATCTTGTTGCCAAGCCCGCGCGCCGCCCACCCGAGATGGGTCTCCAGAACCTGGCCCACATTCATGCGCGATGGCACGCCAAGCGGGTTCAGGACGATGTCGATCGTGTCCCCATTGGCCATGTACGGCATGTCCTCCACGGGAACGATGCGCGATATGACGCCCTTGTTACCGTGCCGCCCGGCCATCTTGTCGCCCGGCTGGAGTCTGCGCTTCACGGCCACATAGACTTTTACCATCTTCAGCACGCCAGGCGGCAGATCGTCGCCGGCTATGAGCTTCTGACGCTTCTCCTCGAGCTTGGCATCGAACTCGATCTTCTGCTGCGCCAAGTGGTCGCGAATCGCCTCGACCGCCTCGCTCACCCCCTCATCGCGCATCCGGACCTCGAACCATTGCGCATGGTTCAGCCCTTCGAGATAGCCCTTCGTGACCTTGTCGCCGGCCTTCAAGCCCTTGGGACCGCCCTCCGCGGCCTTGCCGACGAGCAGGTTCTCGATACGGCCGAAGGCATCGTTCTCGACAATCCGATACTGGTCATTCAGATCCTTCCTAATGCCTACCAGCGCCTGCTCCTCGTTCTGGCGCGCGCGCGCATCCTTCTCCACGCCATCACGGGTGAATACCTGCACGTCGATAACCGTGCCCGACATGCCGGAAGGCAACCGTAGAGAGCTGTCTTTCACGTCGGAGGCCTTCTCCCCGAAGATCGCGCGCAACAGCTTCTCTTCGGGCGTAAGCTGCGTCTCGCCCTTGGGTGTCACCTTGCCGACCAGGATATCGCCTGGATTCACCTCGGCACCGATGTAGATGATCCCCGACTCGTCGAGTTTAGACAGCGCGCCCTCACCCACGTTCGGGATATCGCGCGTGATCTCCTCAGGCCCGAGCTTGGTGTCGCGCGATACCGTCGAGAGCTCCTCGATGTGAATGGTGGTGAACGTATCGTCCTCCACCACACGCTCGGATATCAAAATCGAATCCTCGAAGTTGTACCCGTTCCAGGGCATGAACGCGATCAGAACGTTACGCCCAAGCGCGAGCTCGCCCATGTCGGTCGAGGGCCCATCGGCCAGCACATCACCCTTGGCGATGATGTCGCCCACGCGCACCAGCGGCTTTTGGTTGATGTTCGTGTTCTGATTCGAACGCGTGTACTTGATGAGGTTGTAGATATCGACGCCCGCTTTGTCGGTCTCGGTCTCCTCATCGTTGACGCGCACCACAATCCGGCTTGCATCCACCGAATCCACGCGTCCGCCGCGCCGCGCCGTGACCGCGACCCCGGAGTCGACCGCAACAGTCCGCTCCATGCCGGTCCCGACAAGCGGTTTCTCGGACCGCAAGGTGGGCACCGCCTGGCGCTGCATGTTCGAACCCATGAGTGCGCGGTTTGCATCATCGTGCTCAAGAAACGGAATGAGCGAAGCCGCCACCGACACGATCTGCGCGGGTGCGACGTCGATGTAATCGACCTTGGACACAGCCGACAACGTAAACTCGTTGCGATGGCGGCATGACACCATCTCGTCGGTCAGGCGCCCTTCGGCGTCCACCGCGGCATTGGCCTGGGCAATAATGAACTTGCCTTCCTCGATCGCCGACAGATACTCGATCTTGTCGGTCACGCGGCCATCGACCACCTTGCGGTAGGGTGTCTCGAGAAACCCGTACTCATTGGTGCGCGCATAGACCGCGAGCGAGTTGATAAGCCCGATGTTTGGCCCTTCCGGCGTCTCAATCGGGCACACCCGGCCGTAATGCGTCGGGTGGACATCGCGCACCTCGAAGCCCGCGCGTTCGCGTGTAAGCCCCCCGGGGCCCAGCGCCGACACGCGCCGCTTGTGGGTGACCTCAGACAGCGGGTTGGTCTGATCCATGAACTGCGAAAGCTGACTCGAACCAAAAAACTCCTTGATGACCGCCGACACCGGCTTGGCGTTGATGAGTTCCTGGGGCATCAGGTTCTCGGACTCGGCCAGGCTCAGGCGCTCCTTGACCGCGCGTTCCACGCGCACGAGCCCGATCCGAAACTGGTTTTCGGCAAGCTCCCCCACCGAACGCACGCGGCGGTTGCCGAGGTGGTCGATATCGTCGATCTCGCCCTGGCCATTTTTAAGACCAATGAGGACCCTCATGACGTCGATGATGTCGTCACGGCTCAGAATGCCCGGTCCCTCATCGCTACCGCGCCCGAGGCGGCGATTGAACTTCATGCGCCCGACAGCCGACAAATCGTAGCGATCGAGACTAAAAAACAGGCTTGCAAAAAGATTCTGCGCGGCCTCCTTCGTGGGCGGCTCCCCGGGACGCATCATGCGATAAATCTCGATCTGCGCCTCCATGGCATCACGCGTCGAATCGATCCGTAACGTATCCGATATATACGAACCGCGATCCAGCTCGTTTGTATAGAGCGTCCGGATCTCGGCGATTCCGGCCTTCATGAACTTCTGTATCAGATCCGCCGTCACGACCTCGTTGGCCTGGGCAATCAACTCGCCGGTCGCGGCGTCAATGACGTCTTCGCCCAACGGGCGCCCTGCCAGAAACGCCACGACGTTCTCCGGCGGGATCAGAAGCTCCGTCATCTTGGCCTTGTCGATCTCGCGCACATGGCGCGCGGTGATGCGCTGGTCCTTCTTTACGATCACATCGCCCGCAGGCGACGCGATATCAAAATCCGCCTGCTCTCCGCGCAGCCTCTGGGCAATCAGCTTCAAGCGCACATTGCCATCGGCAAGCAGAAAGGTGTCCATCTCAAAAAACGTCTGCAGGATATCCTGGCCGCTCATGCCAAGCGCGCGCAAAAGCGTCGTGGCCGGCAGCTTGCGGCGCCGATCGATGCGCACGTAGAGGAAATCCTTCGGGTCGAACTCGAAATCGAGCCACGAACCGCGATAAGGAATGATGCGCGCCGAGAACAAAAGCTTCCCGGATGAATGGGTCTTGCCGTAATCATGATCGAAAAACACGCCGGGAGACCGATGCAACTGGGAAACAATGACGCGTTCCGTGCCGTTGATGATGAACGTCCCGTTCTCGGTCATGAGCGGGATTTCCCCTAGGTAAACCTCCTGCTCCTTGATATCGCGCACCGACTTGGCGCCGGTCGTCTCATCCTTCGAGAACACCACGAGGCGCAAAAGGACGCGAAGCGGGGCTGCGTATATGAGCCCGCGCTGCTGGCATTCCTTGACATCGAACAAGGGTGTCCCCAGCCGATAACTTACGAACTCGAGTGCCGCCGTCCCGTTGTAGGATTCGATCGGAAATACCGACTTGAACGCCGCCTGCAGCCCCTGATCGATGCGCTGCGTGCGCTCGACATCGGCCTGCAAAAACCCTTGATACGACTCTTTCTGCGTCGCGAGCAGATACGGAACTTGCAAGAGACTCGGGCGCTTGCCAAAACTCTTGCGGATGCGCTTTTTCTCGGTGAATGAATAGCTCATAGGTTCCTCAGCTCTGGGTATCCGGACGATTCCGAACGATAGACAAAGACGGACAGGCCGGTTCGCACCAGCCTGTCCCGACGATCACCCTGTCGTCACCGCTATTTTCTGGGGCAATCAGCCACCCTTACTTCAGGTCGACCTTGGCGCCAGCCTCTTCCAGCTGCTTTTTCATGGTCTGCGCGTCCGCCTTGGCCACCGCTTCCTTGACCGTCGCAGGCGCTGACTCGACCAAGTCCTTCGCCTCCTTCAAGCCGAGATTGGTGATCGCGCGTACCGCCTTGATCACGCCGACCTTGTTGTCTCCGATCGCGGTGAGCACGACATCGAAGCTCTCCTTCTCGGCCGCCGCGGCGGCTCCGGGAGCCGCCGCGCCCGGCGCCGCAACCGCGACCGCGGCAGCCGCAGCCGACACACCGAACTTCTCTTCCATTTCCTTGATCAACGTCGACAGGTCGAGAACCGACATGTTCGCAATCGCGTTCAGGATTTCTTCCTTCGATACCGCCATGATGCTATCTCCTCGAAAATTGACTTAACCTTTAAAGCCTTGAAGGCGCGACGTTACTGGGCCTTATCGCGTATCGCCGCAAGCGTCCGCACAAACCGCGCCGGCACCTCGTTCAATGTGCGCACAAACTGCGCGACCGGCGCTTGCATGGTGCGCATCAAAGTCGCCAGCAGCACCTCGCGGCTTGGCAGAAGCGCCAGCGCCTTAAGCTGCTCGCTGGTCATGAGCACACCATCCATGGCGCCGACCTTGATCACGAACTTGTCGTTGGCACGCGCAAACTCGCTCAAGACCTTGGCAACCGCCACCGGGTCGGATGACGCCGCGAAGGCCAACGGCCCCTTCAGGTGGTCATCGAGACAGGCAAACGACGTGTTTGCCACCACCCGTCGCACCAAGGTGTTCTTGACGACCTTGACGTACACGCCGGCCTTGCGCGCCTCGGCGCGCAGGCTCGTCATCTGCGCCACGGTCAGTCCCCGGTACTCGGCCACAACCGCCGCTTCGGCGCCGGCAATGGCGGCGGAGACTTCGGCTACGACCGCCTTCTTTTGCTCAAGATTGAGACTCAACGAATCACCCCCTTCACTCCCTCGCCATGAGGGACCGGTGATCCGCGGCTTTAAAGGCCTCGGACACCACCTGCGCCGGCAAAATTAAGCGTTTCCGCACCGGCGGTCTTCGATATCTGTCCGTATTCGGGACAGTCCAGCCCTGCCTTACTGTGGCAAGGATCCCTGGTCGACGCGCACCCCGGGACCCATGGTCGCAGACAGGGTGACACGTTTGACATAGATTCCCTTGGAGGCCGTGGGCTTGGCCTTCTGCAAGGCGGCGATCAACGCCAGGAAGTTCTCCTTGAGCGCCTCTTCTGTAAACGACACCTTGCCGATCGCGCAGTGCACGATACCGGCCTTGTCGGCGCGGTACTGCACCTGACCGGCCTTGGCGTTTTCCACGGCCTTCGCCGCGTTGGGTGTCACCGTGCCCACCTTGGGGTTGGGCATGAGGCCGCGGGGGCCCAGGATCTGGCCCAATTGGCCGACGATGCGCATGGCCTCGGGGGTCGCTATGACCACATCGAAATCGAGCTTGCCTGCCTTGATCTGGTCGGCCAAGTCCTGGAAACCGACCACGTCGGCCCCGGCCTTGCGCGCCGCGGCGGCCGCCTCGCCTTCCGCAAACACTGCTACTCGCACCGTCTTGCCCGTGCCGCGCGGCATGACCGCCGACCCACGAACGTTCTGATCCGACTTGCGGGAATCGATCCCGAGGTTCACGGCCACCTCAACCGCCTCATCAAATTTGGCGCTTGCGGTCTTCTTGACGACCGCCAGGGCCTCGTCCAGACCATAAAGCCGCGTCCGGTCGACGAGCGGGCGCAGGGCCCGCAGGCGCTTGCCGCCTTTCACGATCTCGGCCATTAGACGCCCTCCGTTTCGAGACCCATGCTGCGCGCGCTGCCCGCGATCAGGCGCACGGCGGCCTCAAGGTCCGCGGTATTGAGGTCCGGCATTTTGAGGCGCGCAATCTCCTCGAGCTGCGCGCGGCTCACCCGGCCGACCTTATCCGTATGCGGGGTCTTGCTCCCGCTCGTGATACCGGCGGCCTTCTTCAGCAGAATGCTGGCCGGCGGCGTCTTGGTGACGAATGTAAAGCTCTTGTCGCTATAAGCGGTTATGACCACCGGGATCGGCAACCCCTCCTCCATGCCCTGCGTGCGGGCATTGAAGGCCTTGCAAAACTCCATGATGTTCAGTCCGCGCTGACCGAGCGCAGGTCCGATCGGCGGCCCGGGGGTCGCCTTCGTCGCCGGCACCTGCAACTTGATGTAGGCGTCGATCTTCTTTGCCATGTGGGCTCCTCGTGGGGTTCAAGCGCCTCGCGGCTCCCCCGTTCATTTGCGCGATTGGGCGCTACTACGCCTTCTCGACCTGACTGAAATCCAGCTCAACCGGGGTCTGACGACCGAAGATCGATACCGAGACCTTGAGCTTGCTCTTTTCGTAATTGACGTCTTCGACGGTGCCATTGAAATCAAGGAACGGGCCATCGATGACGCGTACCTGTTCACCGCTCGTAAACGAGAACTTCGGCCGCGGCTTCTCCACGCCATCTTGTACCTGGCGCAAGATCATCTCGGCCTCCTTGTCGCTGATGGGGGTGGGCTTGGTACCCGAGCCGCCAATGAAGCCGCTGACCTTGGGGACGGCCTTGACCAGATGCCACGACTCGTCGGTCATCTCCATGCGCACCAGCACGTAGCCCGGGAAAAATTTCCGCTCGCTCGTGCGGCGCTGCCCGCTCTTCATCTCCACGACCTCTTCGGTCGGTACCAGGATCTCTCCGAACAGATCCTGCATGCCGGCGCGCGCAATATGCTCCTTCAAGGTCTTCTCGACGCTCTTCTCAAATCCCGAGAACGCGTGCACGACATACCACCGCATCGCCATCGGATCACGACCTCCCGGTTAACATGCTGACACTCTTGATCAAACCCAGGTCCACGACCCACAAAAACAGCGCGACCAAAAGCACGAGCACGATCACCACCAGCGTCGTTTGCACCGTTTCCTTACGCGTGGGCCACACCACCTTGCCCAACTCGACCCGCGCCTCTTTGACAAACGTCCATGCCGAACGTCCCGTGGGCGTCTGCATGACCGCCGCCGTCGCCAACGCGAGCCCCGCCAGCAGCGCCACGACACGCCACAACTCGGGCTCGCCTGCAAGCACGTAGTACCCTACGACCCCGGCCGCCAGCAACATCATGGCCACGGTGAGCTTTAACTTATCCACCATTACTGCCCACACACCTTAAAAAACGAATGGCAGGCCAGGAGGGAATCGAACCCCCAACCTTCGGTTTTGGAGACCGACGCTCTGCCAATTGAGCTACTGGCCTAAACTCGAATCACCGAAGACGCTTGAGACATTACTCAAGTATCTTCGACACCACGCCCGCGCCCACCGTACGACCGCCCTCGCGGATGGCAAACCGCAGGCCTTCCTCCATGGCGATCGGACTGATGAGGCTGATCGTGAGTCGGACGTTATCGCCAGGCATCACCATTTCGGTGCCGGCGGGCAGATCACAGGAACCGGTGACGTCGGTGGTCCGGAAATAGAACTGCGGACGGTAACCCTGGAAGAACGCCGTGTGGCGACCACCTTCCTCCTTGCTCAAGACATAGACCTCGGCCTCGAAGCGCGTATGCGGCTTGATGGAGCCGGGCTTGCACAGGACCTGGCCGCGCTCGACCTCCTCGCGCTTGGTACCGCGCAACAGCACGCCGATGTTGTCGCCGGCCTGCCCCTGGTCGAGCAGCTTGCGGAACATCTCGACGCCGGTCACGGTGGTCTTGATGGTATCACGCAGGCCCACGATCTCGACCTCATCGCCGACCTTCACGACGCCACGCTCGACGCGTCCGGTCACGACCGTGCCGCGCCCGGAGATCGAGAACACATCCTCGACCGGCATGAGGAAGGCACCGTCAATGGCCCGTTCGGGCTGCGGGATATAGCTGTCCAGGGCCTCGGCGAGCTTTAAGATCGATGGCTCGCCGATCTCCGAGGTGTCGCCCTCGAGGGCCTTCAGGGCCGAACCCACCACGATCGGGGTCTTGTCCCCCGGGAACTCGTAACGGTCGAGGAGCTCGCGCACCTCCATCTCTACAAGCTCCAGGAGCTCCTTGTCATCGACCATGTCGGCCTTGTTCAGGAACACCACGATATAAGGCACACCCACCTGACGGGCCAGCAGGATGTGCTCGCGGGTCTGGGGCATGGGGCCGTCGGCGGCCGATACCACCAGGATCGCGCCATCCATCTGCGCGGCGCCGGTGATCATGTTCTTGATGTAGTCGGCATGCCCCGGGCAGTCGACGTGCGCGTAGTGGCGCTTGGCTGTCTGATACTCCACATGCGCCGTCGCGATCGTGATGCCGCGGGCGCGCTCCTCGGGGGCGTTGTCGATCTGGTCATAAGCCTTGAACTCGCCCCCAAACTTCGCCGACAAGACCTTGGTCAGGGCCGCCGTGAGCGTGGTCTTGCCATGGTCGACGTGGCCTATCGTGCCCACATTGAGATGGGGCTTTGTGCGTTCAAATTTTCCCTTGGACACCGTGGGTACCTCAGTTTATGAACCATTCTTCCCGAGCCGCCGTTCGCCACCCGGTCTTGCATTTGGAGCCCATAATCGGAATCGAACCGATGACCTCTTCCTTACCAAGGAAGTGCTCTACCGACTGAGCTATATGGGCCAATCGCCCTCATACATGCCTCAAACTGGAGCGGGTGATGGGAATCGAACCCACGCTATCAGCTTGGAAGGCTGAAGTTCTACCATTGAACTACACCCGCCTAACGCGCCCGCGACAGGCTTTGCCCACCGTAACGATGGTGGAGGGGGGAGGATTCGAACCTCCGAAGGCAGAGCCGTCAGATTTACAGTCTGATCCCTTTGGCCGCTTGGGTACCCCTCCAAACAGTAAGCCGCGAATTGTGATTAAGGGATGAGCCCTTGTCAACACCCGGCGTCATTCATGCGCGCGCCCGGGCGCCCATGAGGTTCAAGGCCGAGCCCGCCCAGAACCAGTTGATTTGTTCGGCCGTGAGCGTATGGCGGGCCTGCAACTCCCAGGTCTTGCCGTCCGCGCTTGCGACCACGATAAGGACGGGCACGCCCGGCGCGAGCGCACGGATATCGGGCAGGCTTAAGCGGTCGTCGCGCTTTAGCCGTTCATAATCGGCGGGATCCGCAAACGTAAGCGGCAAAACCCCTTGCTTTTTCAGGTTGGTCTCGTGAATGCGCGCAAAACTGCGTACCAGGATCACGCGCCCGCCGAGATAGCGAGGCGACATCGCCGCATGCTCGCGGGAGCTTCCTTCCCCGTAGTTGCCGTCGCCCACCGCCACCCACCCAAGGCCCTGCGCCTTATAGGCGCGCGCGAGACGCGCAAGCCCCACGCCCGCCTCATGCTTCAAGACATCAAAACCGGTCCCCGGGGCGTCGGCAAAGGCATTGGTAGCCCCCATGAACATGTTGTCGCTGATGCGGTCTAGGTGGCCGCGATACTTAAGCCATGGCCCGGCCGCCGATATATGGTCGGTGGTGCACTTGCCGACCGCCTTCAACAGGATCGGAAGGTTCTGAAAATCCTCCGGTTTTGGCGCTGGAAACGGCGCCAGCAGACTCAGGCGCTCGCTGTCTGTACGGATCCGCACCGCGGCCGCGGATCCATCCTCCTGGGGCCGCGTATAGCCGCCGGTCTCGGCCACGAAGCCCGCGCTCGGCAGTTCGTCTGCGACCGGTGGGGCCAGAGTCACGGTCTTGCCATCCACCGCGATCCCGGCCAGCGGGTTCTCGCCAAGAGTCCCCGTGAGGGCATAGGCGGTCACCACCTCGGGGCTTGCGATAAACGCATGCGTGCCGGGATTGCCGTCGTTACGCCGCGGGAAGTTGCGGTTATATGAGGTCAAAATACTGTTCGGCGTGCCCGCCGCCACATCGTCGCGTTGCCACTGGCCTATGCATGGACCACAGGCATTCGCGAGCACCGTGGCCCCAATGGCCGTAAGATCGGCCAACAACCCATCACGTTCCATGGTGGCGCGTACCTGCTCGGAACCGGGGGTCACCAGAAACGGGATTCTGGCCTTGAGTCCCAAGGCATGGGCCTGGCGCGCCACATGCGCGGCCCGCCCGATATCCTCATAGGAGGAATTCGTGCAGCTCCCGATCAAGGCCGCCTGCAGGGTCTCGGGATAGCCATGGGCACGGACGTCATCGGCCAGGGCCGAGACCGGCCGCGCGAGATCCGGCGTATGCGGGCCCACCACGTGGGGCTCGAGCGTGGCGAGATCAATGGTCACGACCCGATCGAAGGAGTCCTCGGGATGGGCGGTGACCTCGGGGTCGGCCGTGAGATGAGGCGCCAGGATCCGGGCCTTGGCCGCCAGTCGCCCCCGGCCGGTCTTTTCGAGATAAGCGGCCATGCGCTCGTCGAACGGGAACACCGAAGTGGTGGCCCCGAGCTCGGCACCCATGTTCGTGATCGTGGCCTTGGCCGTGGCGCTCAAACACGCGGTGCCCGGCCCGAAGTATTCAATGATATGACCGGTCCCGCCACTCGTAGTCAAGAGCCCGGCGAGCTTCAAGATGACATCTTTGCCGCTCGTCCAGCCGGACAAGCGCCCGACGAGCCGGACCCCGATCCGTTTCGGCCACTGCAGCTCCCACGGCATGCCCACGAGAACGTCCACCGCATCGGCGCCGCCCACGCCGATCGCGAGCATGCCAAGACCTCCCGCATTGGGTGTATGCGAATCCGTTCCGATCATAAGCCCGCCCGGAAAGGCATAGTGCTCGAGCACGACTTGATGAATGATCCCCGAACCAGGCTGCCAGAAACCAATGCCGTATTTGGCGGACACCGAGGCGAGGAAGGCGTAGACCTCCTCGTTGGTGCTCTCGGCAATCATGAGGTCCTCGCGCGCGCCCGAGCGCGCCCGGATCAAATGGTCGCAATGGACCGTTGTCGGGACCGCGACCTCGGCGCGGCCCGCGCTCATGAACTGCAACAAGGCCATCTGCGCGGTGGCGTCCTGCATGGCCACACGATCGGGATGGAAGGCCTCGGTGCTGGAACCGGGCACCGGCAGGCCGCCACGATCCACCCAATGGGCGAACAGGATCTTTTCCGCAAGACTGAGCGGTCGATGCAGCCGCGCCCTTATCCGTGCGAGACGGGCCTCGAGATCGGTATAATAGCCGAGCGCGCCATCTTCGGCGTCGGCGGGAAATTTTTCCATGGACGTGTTCTCGGGGCGGCCGCCCTGCTCTAATTCAAAGACCCGATAAAAGTGTAAGCCCGCAGAGGGATTTGAACCCCCGACCCTCTGATTCATACCCGCTACTGCTTTCGCAGCCCACGAATGGTTTGGGGTCTGGACTTTCTCTTCACCTTGTCGGCACTCAAGCACACGATTTAGGTGGATGGTGTAAAGTCTCTACACTCGCCGCTCATCGCGGCTAGCACGGGATTGCCACAGGACCGACGCCCCAAGGTTTCCCCGTTTTAGCCATCTCCACTGCGAGCGTTTCCGAACGCAGGTGCAATTTTACAAATCAGATGCTCTACCAGCTGAGCTATGCGGGCACTGGAAGCGGGGTGCTATTGTAGGCAAAGGGGCGGCTTACCGCAACCAGGCGTCGTGGAACTTGGGCGACTTTCCGTGTGACCGGGATGCGATTTTCAATCGGTAGCGCCATCGTCACACACTGGATTGGACCAACCACCATCGGCGGCGATGAGCGCCGCGGACTCCTTGGGACCCCAGCTGCCCCGCTTATAAGGTTGGACCGGATGGTGCTTTTTCAGTACGGGATCGATCACCGCCCAGGCGGCTTCGACCGCATCTTCGCGCGTAAAGAGCGCGCCATTTCCGGCCATGGCAGCGGCTAGCAGCCGTTCATAGGGTGTCTCGGCGCCCCCCTCTTCCCTCAGCAAAAAAAGCTCGCGCTGGTCGCCCACAAACTCCTTACCGGTGCGCTTGACGCGCGCCGCCAGTGCGAGCGCCGAGTTGGGCGAGAGCCTAAACCGAATATAGTTGGCACGCGCGCCGGGTTGCACGGCATCATCGAACAACCGTTGCGGGGGCAACTTCAATTTGACCAGCGCCTCCGCGGCGGTGGTGGCCAGGCACTTGCCGGCACGCAGATACCACGGCACCCCCGCCCAGCGCCACGAATCGATGAATAGCCGGAGCGCGCAGAACGTCTCAACATCTGAATCTCTGGCCACGCCTGGTTCGCGCCGATAGCCGGCGTACTGGCCGCGCACCAGATCCTTCGGGTCCACAGGACGCATGGCTTGGAACACCTTCGCCTTCTCGTTGTGGACGCTGCCGTACCCCTGATAGGCCGGCGGTTCCATGGCCAGCAAGGCGACGATCTGGAACATATGGTTCTGGATGACATCGCGCAGACATCCAGCGCTCTCATAAAAGGTACCGCGTGTCTTCACGCCAAAGTCCTCCGCGAGCGTGATCTGTACGCTGGCTATGAAATTGCGGTTCCATATCGGCTCGAGGAAAGAGTTGGCAAAGCGGAAATAGAGGAGGTTCATGATCGCCTCCTTACCGAGATAGTGATCGACGCGAAAGATCGCCCCCTCGGGAAATATGGACTGCGCCACACGGTTTAGGGCACGCGCCGACGCCAGGTCGCGCCCAAACGGCTTTTCGACGATGACACGCCCCCGATCCGCTAGGCCCACCGCCCCCAGCCCCTGAATCACGATCGCGAACAATGCCGGCGGGATGGCAAGATAATATGCGGGGCGCTGAGCGCCACCGAGCACCTGCTTGAGCGTCCTGAACGTCGCCGGATCGGCGTAGTCACCGCCCACGTACCGCAGTTGCGAAAGCAGCGAGTCAAGCGCCTCACGGTCGTCGATCTTACCTGCCTGCTTGATGCTGTGCGTCGCCTGGAGACGCAGTTGCGCGAGGTCCCACTTCGAAGACGCGACGCCGACCACCGGCACCGTGAGGATGCCGCGCTTGGCCATCGCGTAGAGCGCCGGGAAGATCATTTTGTGAGCCAGATCGCCGGTCGCACCGAAAATCACCAGCGCATCGGCGGCCTGCATGCGATGGGAAGTCTTGGCGACGTCAGCGTTTGTCTTTTTTCTCATCGTGTCCACCAAATTATTTTCTCATCGCCGACAACAGTCGGTTAGCATAACCACCCTTGCCACACGACGCAAAACGCGCAAGGGACGCCACGCTCAGGACTAAAGCGGTATACCTTCATCAATGGCCGCGAGCGCAGTCCAGCACCCGTTCCGTCAGACTTACTCATTCCCGCCTAAACAGGAACAAAGCTGACACCCTGCTTTGCTGAGGCGGGTTTCGTCTTCGTCTTGCGACGAAGGCCAGAGCCTTCCTCCATTGCCGGCCGCATGGCCGGTCCACAGGCTGCGGCCGTGGAACTTACGGCCATGTTCTTGAGAGTCATTGCCGCGTTCACGTCGCGGTCGTGATGTACGCCGCAGTCCGGGCACGTCTTTCTGCTGGCAAACCAGCGCGATCCGCCACAACAACTTCGCCACCGCGCATCGCGGCCTTGTACTCCAACTGCCGCTGGAACTCGAAGAAGCCCATGTCGGCCACAGAACGGGCGAGATGCCTGTTCTTGACCATGCCGCGCGCGTTCAAATCCTCAATGTCGATATACATGGCCTAAGCGGTGGATGTTTCGCCGCGACGAAGCACGGGACTCACGCCATAGAAGTAGGGCTTGGCAGGAGCAGTTCATTACATGGCCGCCCTCTGGGCGCCCCTTAGGGGACCTTACGGGCATCGCGCCGGGAGGCAAGCGCAAAGGCGCCGGGGCCTTAAGGCTTTACGTACGCGTATCCCATGCCCTGGAGGCGGACCACCTCGACGATGCCGGCCGGTATCACCGTACACTCCGTGAGGAGTTCTTCGGGCCGGATACCGAGTTTTTTAAGGGCGTTATGGCAGACCAGAAAGCGTACGCCGGCTTGGACAAGGGTGGCAATGCGCCGTTGGTACGATTCGGCGTCGTGAGAGCGCAACAGCTTGACGGCGTTCCCATTGGCAACGACGACCACAGCCGGCGTCTCGGCGGACAACGCCGCAAGGAAATTTTCGATGTTGCCCAGCGCCATGAGGAGGGTCTCGGACCGATCCTCATCGATATGAAATACCACCTTTTCTGCCATCGACGTTCCTTTGCGTCTGAACGACACCGCCCGCAGCACGGCGGGCGGGACTGCCAATAGCCACGGCCCGCTGCCCGACATTGAGGCCGACGGCCATCATGGACCAAGTCGCGCCTCGTCGTCCATCTCCGGATCCCTTGGGGCGCAATAATTCACCATGCTCCAAGCCTCGTCAAAGTCCGGATGTGGCTTTGCCCGCCCAGCGATGGCTGCAATCTTTACCTTCTTTCCGTCATAACGTGAGGGCTTGGCAAACAAAGGGCGGCCATGTATGAGGGCCAGCACGCCGTCAGCAGAAAACCCCCTCGCTTTTGCCCTGTGTCGGCCGCAATGATGACGGCAAGGTGGGGGCGCGCGAACCGCTGCCGGGGAAGACTATCGCCCAACCCCACAGCGTCTGTGCCCGACACCCTTGAGTTTGTTCAAAAGGCTCCGGGGCGCAGCCGATAGCCGGATCTGCGCATAGTAACGCTGGGGTGCGCCGAAAGGCCCCATGAGCGCCGCGACATGGTGGGCACGTAGCGCCCGGAGTTGAAGTAAGGCCGCCCGCTTGCGCAGGAACACGCCAAGCGACAAGACCTCCCCGCCGGCCGGCCCGTGGGTCACATAAGCGCCCACCACACCGAGGCGGCGCAGAGCGCCGGCGGGCGGCCACGCGGGTCCGGCCGGCAGGTAGACCCGGTAGGCAGGCCGCCCCAGGCGACTCACCACGCGGCCGGGCACGCCGGTACGATGCAACAGCGCCATGGCCGACTTTCGCCGCTTTACCGGCCCCAGTTCCCAGCACTGGCGAGTACGGGCCGCCGGGGCCACGTGCGAGGTCGGGGTGTAAGCGGTCTTTTTGAGGGGGGAGACGACTTGCGGCGGCTGGCGGCTTGCGGGAGGAGGGGGCAGCGCCTTCGGGCGCGCGACCGGCGGCCGGGAGGGCGCGGGCACGGGGACCGGTGCGGCCTTGAGCGCAGTACCGGCCATTGGACCCGCCGAGCCCGACACGACCTGCAACCGCTCCGGATGGATCGGGCGCGGCAGGGGGTGGCGCGCGAGCGCATGGGTATAGTTCCAGAACCCAGCCGCGAGGTTTGCAAACAACAATAGGCCGACCAAGATCTTCATGATGCCATCACCGCCAGACCCTCGAGAGTTAAGTGTGCGAGGTGCTCGTAAGGGCCGGTCAGATACGGGGCGAGACGCGCGGCATCACCACCGGTCAATACCAGCCGCGCATGATGACCGAGCACCGCGCCCTGGTCCCTAAAGATACGCTCGATGGCACCGGCCGCGCCCAGGACGAGGCCCGCCCCCATGGCGTCATGGGTAGTGCGGCCGTACGCCGCATAAAACCTGTCGTGGGCCGGGATCACGAGGTGGGGGGCGATGGCGCGCAAGGCGTCAGCGGCGGCCAAAAGGCCCGGCAGGATGGCACCCCCCTGAAAGACCCCCTCACTGTCCATGGCATCGATCGTGATCGCCGTGCCGCAGTCGGCCACACACACTGCCTGCCCTGGAAAACGCGCACGGGCCCCCACCAGCGCCGCGAAGCGGTCCACGCCCAAAGCATCGGGCGGCTCATAGAGGCTCGAGACACCAAAACCTGCGCGCAGCGACCGGTACCAGCATGGACTCAGCGCCCACTGCTTTTCACAAAACCGCGTGAACGCCTCATTGCGATGGCGGGCGACGGACATAGCGGCAATCGCCGTAGGCTTGACAGGGCCCGCAAGCCGCGTGGCGTAGGTGTTCGTGCCGCTGTAGTCCCCCGCCCCAAAGCCCGAGAGCTGAGCGCCCTCAACCCATGCCCACTTCATGCGCGTATTGCCCAAGTCACAAAGAAGTCTCATAGCGGGCGCACACTCACGTCTCCGGCCTGTACCCGCCGCCTCCCCCCCTTGACCTCCACGATCAGGGCCCCGTCGTCATCGGCATCGACCACAAGCGCCTCAAAGGATTCCCGCCCCTCATGGACGCGCACCGGCATACCCGCGAAGGCGTGCCACCGTCGCCACTGCGCAAGCAGTGCGTCGCTTCGCCCCTGCCGATAATCGTCCATGACCGCCAAGAGCTCGCTGATCACCAAGGCCGCCACCTGGCACCGATCGACCCCTGGGACAATCGTCCGCAGCTCGGCCCACTCCTGATCAATGGCCGCCGCCGCCGCATCGCCGAGCGCGACATTGATGCCAACACCCGCGACGACCCGCATGGCGCCGGCCTCGCCGCGCATCTCGATCAATATCCCGGCGAGCTTGCGAGCCTGCCAAAGCACGTCATTGGGCCACTTCAAAACGGCTTCCCGCACACCCAGGGCCTCCAAGGCCCTCACCACGGCAACACCCGCCCCAAGGCTTACGATCCCAAACGGCCCGGCGGTCTCTGTAATCGTCCAGGCCACCGATACCAACACGCTCCCATAAGGTGTCGCCTGCCAGCCCCGGCCGCGGCGGCCGCGCCCCGCCGTCTGGCGCTCAGCAAGGCATGCGTACACACCGTCGCCCGGTGTGGCAAGCAAGGTCTGGTTGGTCGACGCGATCTCTTCGTGGATGGTGAGACCGTCGAGTGTACGGCCGGTCCCCGCCACGAATTCCTGGATCCGCGCCGCATTCAATGGCCGAAATGCGCTTGCAAGGTGGTAGCCGCGATGATCCACGGCGATAGGGATATCCGCCGCAAGGCCCACGGCCTTCGATATGGCGGCGCGGCTCACCCCGAGGCGCTGCGCAAGCGCGACGCCCGAGTGCCGCTCCCCATCGGCAAGAATTTCGAGGACTCTATGAAGCAAACTCATTCAAGAAGTCTAGCAAAGAGTCGGCGCAGACAAAAAAACCCCCGCTCACGGTACATGAGCGGGGGTTTCGCATTAAAAGCCTGGCAGTGTCCTACTTTCGCATAGGGAGACCCCATACTATCATCGGCGCTAAGCGTTTTCACTTCCGAGTTCGGAATGGGATCGGGTGGTTCCCGCTCGCTATGGCCACCAGGCA
>JAKARW010000066.1 GCA_021819125.1 Pseudomonadota bacterium
CCTGCTACTACCGCCATGACCGAGGAGCGGACATGCGCGCTCATGCGCACTATCGAGCGTCTGACTCAAGCAATTCAGACCCACGGGGGTGAACCTCGGGCCATAAAGTCGATCTCCATTCGCCGGCAGTCGCCGTCTGCGAGGACATCTATAAACTGATCGGCGCCATAACACGAAACGCACGGCCCGAGTCTGGGTGGTCCGCGAGCCGCTTCGTGAGATTTAAACCCGCAAGCAAGTGCAACGTTGTATGCTTAGTTAAAGCTATGGTGCGCCAACGTCGGCCACCCTCGAGCGGGCCGTCCTGTCCGGCGCCGATATGCGGAACTGGGTATCGGGCACCCGAAGTGCCGAAAACCGACGCGCACACAGGTGCGTATCGAGTACCCGCCAAGATCGACCGTCGCAGGACGGTGGTGGGAACCGACGCCTATCGAACCCTCCCGGGGTTGGCACGAAAAGCGCCGCCTCAAAAGGCTTTTCGCCGCCGGCGCCCGCGAGACGCCTGGAGACGCCTGGAGACGCCTGGAGACGCCTGGAGAGGCCTGGAGAGGCGCCACTACTGTCGCGGGATTGTCTGCAAAGAGCCGCTTCGTGCGGACGTTAATGTTAAAAAAACCGCCTTCACGTCTCACCCCGTCCTCGGCAAACCGGCCTCGTCTCGTGGTCCTTTAGGCGCTACGCGGCTCCACATCCAACGTGCCATCCTGTCCGGCGCCGATACGCAGAACATTAAAGACCCAGGTGGCGACCACCATGACCAGGAGATTGATGGCTAAAGCGTAGAGCGCCGCATACGCCGGGATGGTGTGGCCGGCGATGACCAACGGATAGATCACGCTCTTGAAAGACATGCTCGCCGCCATCGCGGTTCCGGCGACCATGCCGACAAGCCAGCCTAACGATCAGGCTCTTCCGGGTTTCGTGTGGGTAGCCCATAAAAGCCTCATGACGGGCACCCTGCTGGATAAAGGTCAAGCTTCCCGCAATGAAAGAGAATCGCGATGCGATATTGGGTGAAATTCCAATAGCCGCGGGCGTTGGCTTTGAGGAGTTGGATCTGGGCGTTCATGCCCTCTGCGGCGGCGTTGGTGATGCGATGTTTCGTGTAGGCGAGTAGCCCCGGCAGATGGCGTTTGAGGGTCTTCGCGCAAATCATGATGGGCGGGTGTCGCGAGTGAGTCGCCAGAAACCCGCGGTCGAAAAACTTGTGGGCCGATCCGGTATACCGGTAATCCCAGAAGTCGGCAAACGCCTCCTTGATTGCCCAGGCACGGCCCACTTTCAACGCATCGACTTTGAGCGTCTGGAAGCGTTCTCGCTGGCGATCTGTCCAGTTCAATGGGTTCTTCAGCCAAAGATATCGGGTCTTCGTGAGCCTCCCGATGCCCTGGGCTTGGAGTTCTCGGTGCTCGCGCCGACGTACTAAGTCAACCGCCTTGTTCAAGGCTATGGATGCGCCCTCTACGGCCAGTTTCACCGCCTGTGCTCTATATTCCGGCGTATAGACGGCTTTCTGCTTACCCTTGGGCTTGTGCTTGTAATTCATATAAACCTCCGATAGGGAAATTATCCCTGAACCGAAGGTGTCTGTGAAACTGGGGCAGGGTCAAGGCTTACGAATCGATTCCCGAAGCGCGATCCTCTCTTGCCAAATACTTCGATTTCTACAACAATGAACGTCGTCATCAAGCGCTGACGGACCGACAGACACCGTGGCAAGCATATACCGGAGTGTATCCGGGACAGGCCGCTTGATCAACCCTGCGGATGATTCACTTAAAGATCCGGAGATTTTGTCCAAGGGTTGGGGTCCACCTCATGCTATAATGCCGGTTCGCAACCAGCACCCTGACCACGAAATCCTTGGGGTCAGCCGCCCAATCGAACCCTCGGGTATCGTTATCGGCTTCATGGATAATCTCGCCTGGACGCAAATTCGAGGGTGTGCCGATCATCAGGCGCGACCAGGGCAATCGTATGCAGACAGGTGTTCAAGCACAACCGAAAGGCTTGTCCCAAACCAGCAGACATGACGACAAACAAAACTGACTTATCGACCATCTATTGGCTGATCGGCGTCACGCCCATCACATCCGCCATCATCTATTTCTCGTTTCGCCTCTTTGGGATCGATATCGGCATACGCGGCGTATTTCTGATGGTCGTCCTGCTCCTTGCCATCAAGATCGTCCTCTGGTCCATTTTGCGCCTCTTTTACCTACAGACGCGCGGCGACGACCATTACGGCTGAGTAACGAGAGGCCCGCCACGGTCCCTCATTCCGGACAGCGGCCTCGGCGGCTCCATCGACGGATGTGGTCTCGAGCGTCCAGATGGGTCAGACTGTACTTGTGGTACCCGGCGCATTTCGAGCAAAAACACGAGTCGCGCCGCGGACCGAGGACGATACCCGTCCGTACCCGGCGCTTGATATCGCCACCGAAGAACGCTCCAATAAACCTTTACAATGCCGAGGATCGAGGATAATCGCCCTTCCCGTAGCACTTTTCAGGCCGCTTGCGGTCTACCTGTCCAAGATCGAGGATAAAACAAGACTCAGGGAGTAATGCCCATGCCTCAATGCAAGGCACCATCTGCCACATGGCAGCATCCCGTCTGGTCGACCGCACGCAAAGACTGTGTCGGCACGGCGCTAGGCGCCGCCAAGGTCTGGTTTACGATGGGATACGGCATCGTCACCGAGGTCTTTTACCCCACCATCGATATTCCGCAGATCCGGGATCTCGGTTTTATCATCGCCGACGATCAGGGCTTCTGGCAGGAACTCAAGGCCCTCTCGGATCACCATATCGACCTCGACGACTCTCGTGTGCCTTTGCCCACCGTGACCCACCACCACTCCCGCTTCGAAATGACTTTCCGCGTCTGTCCCGACCCCCAACGCGATGTCCTGTTGATCGATTTCACACTCCGCGGTGAGGACGACATGCGCCCCTATGTCTTGTGTGCGGCGCGCCTTGGCGAGGATGCGCAACGAAATCATGCGTGGGCCGGTACATGGGCCGGGCGTCCCGTGCTATGGGCTGAACAGGGGCCATTTGGCCTAGCCCTGACATGCCGAACCACGAGCGGCGACGCGGCCCTTATCCGCAGTTCGGTGGGCGAGGTCGGAGTCAGCGATCTCTGGCAAAATTTTCATCAGCATGGGCGCATGTCTTGGCAGTACGACGAAGCGGGGCCCGGCGAAGTGGCGTTGGCCGCGGAACTCCCGCGCTCCGGGACACTGGCACTTGGCCTTGGCCGTAGCAAGGAGGCGGCCGCCACCAACGCCTGGTCATCACTTACCCAGGGATTCGGCCCGTGCCTCAATCTCTATACGGCGCACTGGCAGGCCTGGCATGCCTCTCATCCCCTGCCCTTGCAACTTGCCCGCCATCTTCCGGCCGCCATCGAGACCCTCTATATCCGTTCGGCCAATGTCCTGAAAATTCACGAAGACCGTACCTTTCCCGGGGCTTTGGTGGCCAGCCTGTCGATCCCCTGGGGCGAGGCGAGCGATAGCCTTGGCGGCTATCATCTCGTGTGGTCACGCGACCTGGTGGAGAGCGCCGGGGCCTTGCTTGCCATCGGCGCTCATGTCGAGGCGCGCCAGGTCCTCACCTACCTCATCAGCACCCAGCAGGCCGACGGTCACTGGTTTCAGAATCAATGGCTTGGCGGAAAACCCTTTTGGCAGGGCGTGCAACTCGATGAGGCCGGATTTCCTGTACTGCTGGCCGCCGCCCTAGACGCCCAGCACGCACTGAACGATATCCCCATCCACGACATGGTGTTCCGGGCACTGCGCTTTATCGTCCGCGAAGGCCCCGTCACCCGTCAGGATCGCTGGGAAGAAGACAGCGGCATCAACGCCTTTACTTTGGCGGTTGTGATTGCAGCGCTCGTGGAGGGTGCTTCCTATCTCGACGATAAGGCGCGCACACTCGCGCTGATGGTCGCCGATCACTGGAATACGCGCATCGAGGCCTGGACCTACGCCGAGGGCAGCGACTTTGCCCATAAGTTCGGTGTCACCGGCCACTATATCCGCGTGACGCCCGCCGACATACTACGCGGCGGTCGCGCCGAACAAGAGATGGTGCCGATCAAGAACCGGTCAGACAATCCGCAACTGGCCGCCGACAACCAGGTCTCCAACGATTTTTTGCAGCTCGTGCGCTATGGCTTGCGCTGCGCGGACGATCCGCATGTAGCGGAGTCGGTCGTCGTCATGGATGGCCTGCTAAAGAGCGACACCCCAAGCGGCCCTGTCTGGCATCGCTACAATGGCGATGGTTATGGTGAACATATCGACGGCTCTCCTTTCGATGGCAGCGGCATCGGGCGAGGCTGGCCGCTTTTGGTGGGAGAACGCGGCCACTATGCGATCTGCGCCGGCAAAGATTCGTTGCCCTACCTGCAGGCGATGAGCCGCATGACGGGGCCCGGCGAACTCTTGCCTGAACAAGTCTGGGATAGCCCAGCCATTCCCGAGCGCGGACTATTTCCCGGCAGGCCGAGCGGGTCGGCGATGCCTTTAGTTTGGGCGCACGCCGAATTCATAAAGCTTTGTCACAGCCGCCTGCTCGGATATCCGGTCGACCGCCCGGCCCGCACGTTTGCGCGTTACCAGGGCCTGCGGCCTCATCTCGATTTTCGTCTATGGACCTTGAAGGAACGGCCATGTGACATCAAGGCCGGCGAGGAGCTGCGCGTCATGCTGCCGAGCGCATTTTTCGTGCATTTCGGTCACAACGGCTGGCAGGAGCTGCTCGACATCCCATCCGAGGATTACGGTCTAGCCCATCTGGCAACCCTGCCAACGCGGACGATGGAGGCCGGCACCGTCATGGATTTCACAATTTGCTGGGCAGACGGCACTTGGCTTGGCGAGGATATACACATCGATATCACTGGAGGTAGCGCATGATTACGGTAGATCTTTCCGGACGACGGGCACTCGTGACAGGGGCAAGCGGGGGTCTGGGGCGCGTGATGGCGGTAATGCTGGCCCAGGCAGGCGCCCAGATAGCGGTTCATTACCGCAAGGGACAGGCGGAAGCCGAGGCGGTTGTGCAGACCATCACCGACCAAGGCGGCAAGGCTCAGGCCTTCGCCGCCGACCTCTCCGATCCCACTGCCGCCAATGCCCTTATGCAAGAGGCGAGCGCTGCGCTGGGGGGCCTCGACATCCTCGTCAATAACGCCGGCTTCGACGGTGGGCGGGCGTTGGTTGGCGAAGACGACCCCACCCACTGGCAGCGAGTCCTGGCCGTCGACCTGCTTGGGCCTTACTACTGCGCGCGGGCCGTGATTCCTCACATGATCAAAGCTAAGCGCGGAGTTATCATCAATATCACATCGGTCCATGAATTCATTCCCTGGGAAGGCTATAGCGCCTATACCAGCGCCAAAGCCGGCTTATCGATGTTCACCAAAACCTTGGCTCAGGAGACGGCCGACAAGGCGATCCGCGTGGTGGCGGTCGCACCGGGCGCTATTCAAACGCCGATCAATCAATCGGTGTGGAATGACCCGAATGCGCTCAAGGATCTCGATGAAAAGATCTCGATGGGGCGCCTTGGTAAACCGACCGAGATTGCCTCGGTGGTGACATTTCTGGCAAGCGATCTGGCGAGTTACATCACTGGTACCACCATCGCTGTCGACGGCGGCATGCTGATCTATCCTGAATTCCGGCATGGCGGCTAGCCATAGGTACCGACATTCAGTGCATCGGTTTTGGCATCGGCGGCGGCGCTCTCGCGCGGGTGCCCGCTTGTTTCGAGCTATTCATCTTGATCCTTGAGCGAGGGGACTATCGGGCGCGCGAATGGGTCGATGGACAACCACGGGCGGTATTCGCAAAACATCGTCATCGCACCGATGAAACCGGGCGTGATCGGCATGGACGGCCCTTCACAACGCTAACGGGCTATCACGCAAGCGGTCATACCGGTTTTTACGGGGCCGTCCTTCTGCGCCTTCTGGAGACAGATGGTCCGGCGCGCCGTTATCCCGAGGATAAGGGGGCCGTCCATGTCCCCCTGACCATCATAGCCAATGCTGGGCGCGTGGCAGACCCGATACGTGCAGCCGGGAACAGGTGGGCGCGGTGAGGCGCGGCGCCGTTGCCATTTACAGCGCGGGCTTCCTGCAAGGGTCGGCGTTTGTGCTGGTTCCGGCGCTCGGCAACATTCTGCACCGTGCACCCTACGATCTCAGTAATAGTGCCTATGGTCTATTATATTTTCCTGAGATCCTGGGCGCGATCGCGGCAGCCCTGGCAGCCGGGGTGCTGTTGCTGCGTTTTGGGACCGCCGGCCTGTTTCGCCTAGGCGCGATGGCCAACGCCGCGGCCATGGCATTGCTTGTCGCGGCCTTCTTCGCGCACGGCACCCTGGTGGTCATCCTGCTACTGACCGAAACCCTGATGCTGGGAATCGGTTTCGGTCTCACCAATGCCATGATCAATCGCGCCGCCTCCCGGCTCTTCCAGAACTCCGCCACCGGCGCAGTAACGATCCTGAATGCCGTTATCGGCGGCGCCACCGCCATCTCTCCGCTCCTGCTCACGGGTTTCGGGCATGTCCTGGCATGGGCGTTATGGCCGGCTCTCTTGTGCCTTGCCTGGCTCACGCTTCCCCTATTACCCGAACCGGAAGACAACACAGCCGAATTAGGCGGGCTGCATGCGTGGCGTCCGTCGATGCTGCCGTTTGCCACGGCCGTCCTGCTCTACGCAATTTGCGAGGGCAGCTTTGGCAGCTGGGCCACCGTCCTCGTGAGCGTCGACCACCACCTGCCGGCGGCCACCGGTGCCTTGGCTTTGTCGCTTTTCTGGGGTGGCATGACGGTTGCGCGCTTTGCGTTCGGCGCGATCGATCACTTCATCCGTCGACGCCTCCTCTACCAAGTTGTGCCGCTTGGTATAGCCGCCTGCTTCCTGGTGATCCCGGAACTACGGTCAGGCATTGAGTTTTTACTGGGCTTTGCCGTCGCCGGCGCTGCCTGCGGCATTTATTATCCTTACTCCATGAGCTATGGCATTGCATCCCACCCCCAGGAAGGTACGCAGATGGCGGGCCTTTTGGTTGGCAGCGTGATGATCGGCGAAGGGATCGGTTCATTTGGTTTGGGTCCATTGCAACACTGGCTGTCGCTGGCGACGATCTATCATCTGTCAGCCCTGTGGGCGATCCCACTGATGGTGCTTGCCTGGTATAACAGCCGGACGCCGGCGCCAGAGACCTCTCATGGCTAAACAAGTGCTGATTCTCGGAGGGGGTTTTGCTGGACTGGCGGCGGCACGGGCACTACAAGGCGCCCCCTGCACCGTAACCCTCGTTGATCACAACAACTACCACCTGTTTCAACCACTCCTCTACCAGGTTGCCACCGGCGAACTGCCGACCGAGGCCATCGCCACGCCGCTGCGGCCTTTGCTGGCGCCGACCGGCGCCCGCTTTCGGCTGGGCCGTGTGCTTGCCATCGACCTCGCCGCTCACACTGTGCAGCTCGCCGAAAACGCCACCCTGTCTTACGACTACTTGATAGTTGCCTTGGGCAGTGTCACGAATTTCTTTGGCCATGCCGACCTGGCCCTACATGCCTTCGATCTGAAAGGGGTGGAAGTCGCCGAACAGGCGCGTTCGCGCATTCTTTATGCCTTTGAACGGGCCATGAGCTGCACGGTCGCCTCTGAGCGCTCGGCCTGGCTTACGTTTGTGGTCACAGGCGGAGGGGCCACCGGCGTGGAATTCACCACGGCCCTACTGGAGCTTATACAGATCCTGATGCGCCGCCGTTATCCAAAACTGCAGAACACCCCGCCTCGCGTTGTACTGATCCAGGGGGGATCGACGCTGCTACCAAGCTTTGCGCCGTCGCTGCAGGCCGCAGCGGCCGCCAAGATCCGGGCACTGCACGGCGACATCCTGTTCGATACGCATGTTACCGCCTATGACGGCCTGACGGTACAAAGTGTATCGGCCGCGCCCCTGCCGGCGCGCACCCTAGTCTGGACCGCCGGCGTACGCGCCCACCCCCTGATAGCCGCCCTGCCAGGGGCGGATTCCCACAGCGGCCGCGTCGTCACAGACGCCCTACTGCGGATGCCCGATCACCCTGAAGTATTTGTGGTCGGTGACGGTCTCGCCCCCCGCCATCAGTCCCCATGGCCGCAGGTGGCACCGTTTGCCATCGAAAGCGGACGGTACGCGGCGACTGTCATTCGCGCCGCGCTCCTAAAGCAGCCTCCGCCGCCTGCCTTTATCTACCGAGATCCCGGCAGCATGGTGGTGCTGGGTCGCTACGACGCCGTCTGCCAAATCGACCACTGGCACATACGCTGGCGAGGCCCCGGTGCCTGGCTTTTATGGATCGGCCTAAACCTTTATCGCATCATGGGTACGCGCAACCGGGCCCTGACTCTCCTTGACTGGGCTGCCGACTACGGTAACCGCGGCAATGCCATTGAAATCATTCGCAAGAAATAGTCCCCCCATGAATTCACAGGCCCACGAATGCAGTGCGTGTCTTCTCCGCCTATATTCTGCTTTCACACCCATTCTCCGGGTGCTCATATGCATGTTGTCATCGCCTGCAAGACAAAGACCCGCCACACAGCTGCATCGTGATTCGCAAGAACTGGCCCCGGTTGTTTGAACAGCATTCCCCGAATTATAAGTGGAGCTCGGGTGGGTTGGGACGGTGCGGAGTTGTCCACGGCAGTGGGCGTCTCTTGCGACGAACAACCGACGCGGTGGGCAAATCGGGGCGCACCAGGAATTCGTTCTATGCAGCCTCCCGATTGGTTGGCAACAAGTTCAGGTGGGCCTCAGGCGGCGTGAGATCCCGGGGGCTTGAATGCGGCCTTTGCGTATTGAACCAGTCAATGTACCACCCGATGTCGTTTCGGGCGGCGCTGACGCCGTCGTAGGCCTTGAGATACACGCACTCGTACTTGACGCTACGCCACAGGCGCTCAAAGAACACATGGTCGCGCCAGGCCCCGCGACCATCCATGGATAGTTGGCAGCCCCGATCGAGGACGGCGTCCGGACACTCCTCGGCGGTGAACTCACTGCCCTCCTCAACGCTCGTTTAAACGAACCCAGATATGCTCAATGAACCGGACCCTGTCAGTGCGCAGCACTCTGTGCCGCGCGGGGCGTAACGGGACGGTCAGGCGAAGACCGGCGCCACGAGTCGGGCGTGGGTTGGGCGACTTAGGGTTTCGCAGACGCGCGGCGACGGGTCTTGGGGGAGCTGGGAGCCGGATCGGGCTTGTCTTGGGGAGCCGGGGCTGCGGAACCGGGACTGCGTAAGGACGGGCCCTGGATGCGGATCGTGATGCAGTGGTGCTGGAGACGATCCAAGAGGGCGTCGACCAGGGGCTTGTTTGGGAAGATCTCATACCACGAGGTGACATCCAGGTTCGACGTAATGATGGTCGACACCCGTCCATAGCGGCTGTCCATCAAACGGAAGAAGGCGTTGGTCTGTTCGGGTTTTAGGGTCAGGTACCCGAGCTCGTCAATGAGGAGTGGGCGGATGGTGGTTAAGTGGCGCATGAGCTTGGCCGTGGACCGGTCGGCGAGCGAGGCATAGAGCTCATCGAGCAGCACCTGGGCGTTATAGAAGCGTCCGTTGTAGCCGTTCAAGCAGGCCTCGCGCAGCAGACCGATCGCGATCCCGGTCTTGCCGGTGCCGGGCGGTCCGATCAAGAGGACGTTCTCGGCGCGTTGCAGGAAGTCGAGGCCGGCGAGCGTCAGGATTTGGGATTTGGTCACGCCCGGCTGGCGCGCGAAGGGAAACGACTCCAGGGTCCAGCGCCACGGTAGCTTGGCATTCTCGAGCCGGTAGGCCAATCGGCGCTCGCGGCGATAGCCGATCTCTGCGATCAAGAGCCGCTGCAAGACCTCGGACGGGGCCGTCCCCTCGCGCTCGGCGCGATCGAGTTCGGCATCAAGCGCGCGACCCATGCCGCGGTACTTGAGCTCCTCGAGAAGGGCCATGATCTCAGAACGCATCGGGCGGCTCCGATGGGGCCTTTAGCGCAAAGAAGTCGCCGGCCACCTGCTTTAAGATCAGGGCCTCGAGACGGGCCATGTCAAAGAGCCCGAAGGCAAGCGCCTGGCGGATCGCCGCCAGGAACGGCTCGGCCGGATAGGTGCGCTGCAATTCCTGCAAGCGGCGTAGCCGCCGACGTCCCTGGCCTACGTGTCGGCGCAGGGCCTGCGCGTACTCGCAGAGAAGCGGCGTCTCACCCCATAGGGCCTCGTCTGGCGGTGCGACCCGGCCCTTGCGTATGGGGGTCGGGTGGTGCGCGGGGTCGCGCACCGTGCCTTGGCGGCGGTCGATGAGACGCGCATGCTCGGCCACGACCGTGCCGCGGTGGTGGACTGCGATGCGCTCCGGGTGCTTGTAGACCGTGACCGGTTGACCACAGAGCCGCTCGGGCACGGAATAGCGATTGGCATCGATCGAGACATAGCCCGAGAGGTCCACGGTGCGCTCGACCACCTCATAGACGGGTGGCAACACCGCGGGTAAGGGGGTCAGATAAGGCTTCTCCAGGACATAGGCGGCGTCGGCGGACATGCCGAGTGCGCGCTTATGGGTCGCGTTGGCGACCGTCTCGCACCAAAGTCGCGCCTGCGCGTTCAAGTCGGCGTAATCACGAAACGTGCGCCCGGGAAGGAAGTGACCTTCCGCATAAGCAAAAATTCTCTCGATCCGGCCCTTGCGATCGGGGTGTCCGACCCTATGCGCCACAAAGCCAAAGCCCAGGGTGCGCGCGAACGCCGCCATCTCGGGGGCGATGACCGCCTCGCTCCCGCTCCCGGAGGCAAGCACCACATGGGTGTTGTCGATCACGCAGCGCGGGCAGGTGCCGTCCATGAAGACCGCCGCCTCGCGCAGGAAGTGCTTGGCCTCAAAGCACGTAAAGCGCGGGCTGTAGGCGATAAAAAGCCGGCGCGAGTAGGCGAGCACAAGGCCCGCGCACTGGGCGGTGACCACGCGGCCGCCGATCGTCACGCGATGCGGCGAGGTGTCGTGCTGCATCTCGCAGCCGGGGGCGAAGACATACTCCCCGGCCCGCGGCGGGGGCTTGCGCAGGCCCGCTTCGCGCAGCCAGCGGGTGAGCGTGCTGTAGGAGACGTACGTTCCGTCCGCGGCCAGGAGTTCGCGGACACGCACGGCATTGCCGCGGGCGCGCTCCAGGGTGGCGCCGAGATCGGGTGGGGCGCGGTCTAGGGACCGGCGCCGCACGGGGGGCGCACCCTCGGGGGCCCGCAGCGCCCGGCGCACGGCATTGCGCGAGATCTTAAGGTCCTGGGCGATCTGCCGCAGACTCGCCCCTTGGGCCTTCAGGGTGCGGATCGCGGTGTGCATCTCGGGGGTGATCATGATGGCCATACCTCGCAAGGGTGTGCGCCTCGCGCACGAGCGTCTCGGTGAGCCGCAGCAACGCTTGGCGCAAGGCCTCGGGCCAGGGGTCCCCGGAGAGCGCCGCGAGGCGTTTGTTAAGGCGCGCCAGGATCGCCTCCAGCACCTGCAT
>JAKARW010000008.1 GCA_021819125.1 Pseudomonadota bacterium
CCTCGAAGCCGCGGCCAAGACCTGCACGCCCTTGAAAGCCGCCCTCGAGACCTGGAAGGACATCACCTTCAACTATGAATCGACCGACACCGCGGACTTCGTGCCGACCGTGACGGCCAGCACCTAGGCGATCGATCAAGGAGACTACACTCATGATGACAAACCCGGGCAATCGCCTGACTCAAGGGCAGTTCTCGTTTCTTCCCGACCTGACGGACGCGCAGATCACAGCGCAGATCAAGTATGCGTTGAAACAAGGCTGGGCGATCGGCATCGAATACACCGACGATCCACACCCACGCAACACCTATTGGGAAATGTTCGGCATGCCAATGTTCGACCTGAAGGACCCCGCGGGCATCCTGATGGAGATCAACAATTGCCGTAAGACCTTCCCCAATCACTACGTGCGCGTCACGGCGTTCGACTCATCGCAAGGATGGGAGACGCCGCGCATGTCCTATATCGTAAACCGCCCAAAGAAAGAACCGGGCTTTGGGCTCGTGCGCCAGGAGGTCGATGGGCGCCAAGTGCGGTACACGATCCATAGCTACGCCACGGACAGTCCGGAGTCCGAGCGGTATTGAAACCGAAACCAGACGGCGGCCACAAGCTGCCGTCTTTTCCGTGGCAACGGTTTGCCACATCGCAAGCGAAATCCGTACCGTGGGAGAAAACGCGATGAGTATGGGCGAAGAATCGCAGCCGGCAGGACCCAAGGACCTAAGCGACGATACCCGGGTCGATCTCGAGGCGGAGTTCAACGATTCGCACGTAAAGGAGGTCCTTGACACGCTCGATCGCGAACTTATCGGTTTGCGCCCGGTCAAGACGCGTATCCGCGAGATCGCGGCCCTTTTGCTTGTCGACCGCCTGCGCCGACGCTACGCGCTGACCGCCGGGGCTCCGACGCTCCATATGTCCTTTACCGGCAATCCCGGGACCGGCAAGACCACGGTGGCCTTGCGCATGGCCGAGATTCTGCACCGCCTAGGTTATGTGCGCGAGGGTCATCTGATCGCCGTCACGCGCGACGATCTCGTCGGCCAATACATAGGCCACACCGCCCCCAAGACCAAGGAAGTCATTAAGAAGGCCATGGGCGGGGTACTGTTCGTCGACGAGGCCTACTATCTCTACAAGCCCGAGAACGAACGCGACTACGGGCAGGAGTCGATAGAGATCCTGCTGCAGATCATGGAAAATAACCGTGACGATCTCGTGGTAATCCTGGCGGGCTATAAGGACAAGATGGAACGGTTCTTCGCGAGCAACCCCGGCATGCGTTCGCGCATCGCCCATCACGTCGATTTCCCGGATTACTCCGCTCTTGAGCTCATGGCGATAGCAAAGCTCATGCTCGCCGAGCAAAACTATGGCTTTAGCCCGGCGGGCGAAAAGGCGTTTGCCGATTACATTCCGCTACGCATGAAGCTTGGGCACTTCGCCAACGCGCGCTCCATCCGCAACGCCCTCGACCGCGCGCGCCTACGGCAGGCCAATCGGCTGTTCGCCGGCAAACACCGGTCACTTACAAAACGCGACCTCATGACCATAGAGGCCGAGGATGTGTTGGCAAGCCGCGTGTTTGGCGAAGGAGTCCCGGATACGGATCCGGCCCACTGATCACGATCCCGGATCAGGGGCCGCCGCGAGGTCGTTTAGCGCCGCAATCCAGCGGGCCTTGTCATCCGCCCCGGCCCAACTTGCCTCGAGGCTATTGCGCGCAAGCCCGGCCCAGGTCGCGCGGTCGAACCCGAAGGCCGCGTGCACGGCGCGGATGTTGTCGTTCATGTAGCCCCCGAAGTAGGCGGGGTCATCGCTATTGATCGTCACCCGCACACCGGCCGCCATCAGCGCCGGCAAGGTATGGTGCTTCATGGTGGGAAAGACCCGCAGACGCACGTTCGATAAGGGGCAAACCGTGAGCGCGACGCCATCGGCGGCGAGCCGCCGGACCAACGCCGGGTCTTCCACGGCGCGCACGCCGTGATCTATGCGCACCGCCCCCAGGACATCGAGGGCCTCGGTGATATACGACGCCGGACCTTCTTCGCCGGCATGGGCCACGACCCGCTTACCCAGGGATCGCACGCGCGCGAACACGCGCGCGAATTGCGCAGGCGGATGATCGCGTTCCGCGGAGTCGAGACCAAAACCATCGATGTCATCTAGAAACGGCTCGGCAGCGGCAAGCGTCGCAAACGCCTCCTCCTCGCTCAAGTGCCTGAGAAAGCACAAAATGAGGCGGCTTGTGATCCCGAAACGCCGCGCGCCCTCGGCGCGAGCGGCATTGAGGCCCGCCATGACCTCGGCAAGCGGGATACCGCGCGCCGTATGGGTCTGGGGATCGAAAAAGATCTCGGCGTGGACGACGCCATCGGCGTGCGCCCGCCCAAGATAGGCCAGCATGAGGTCGGCGAAATCACGGCTGGTACGCAACACGTCCGCGCAGGCGTAGTAGAGGTCGAGAAACGACTGAAGATCGGTAAACGCCTTGGCGGCATGCAGCGCCTCCTCGTTGGCAAACGGCAAGACGAGTCGGTTGCGGCGCGCGAGCGCAAACGCGAGCTCGGGCTCGAGCGTCCCTTCGATATGCACATGCAATTCAGCCTTGGGCATGCGGCAGGCAAATTCGACAGCGGATAAAGCAGACAGTGGCATGACTCCTCCCGGGAAACGCAAGGCGCCCATTATGCCCGATACCGCCTGGGCGCGCTCGGCCGACCGCGCAAGGCCGGCGGCACCTGCAAGCTAGCCTCCGATGGCCTGCCAGTGGGCGGCGCCGGGGGGCACGATCGGCAAGGCCTGCTCGCGCGCATCCACCGGCACGCGCACAAGGCACGGTCCTGGGGTCGTCAATATGTCCGACCAGAAATCCCGGCCCGCGCCCGCGTCGCCAGTATCAAAGGCCGGTATCCCAAACCCACGGGCGACGGTCACGTAATCGGCGGCCTGCTCGAAGCGCGAACCAAACCCGGGCGATGCATAGAACAACGCCTGCTGCTGGGCGACAAGCCCAAGCGACTGATTGTCGAGGACGATCACCTTCACATTGACGTCCGCCTCGGCGGCCGTGGCGAGTTCCTGGATGTTCATCAAAAGCCCGCCGTCACCCGTAAAACAGATCACCGGGACCTCGGGTCGGGCCTGGGCCGCGCCGATCGCCACGGGTAACCCGAAACCCATGGTGCCAAGACCGCCGGATGTGAGCCAGCGCCTTTCATCCGAAAGGGGATAATATTGCGCGACCCACATCTGATGTTGGCCGACATCGCTCACGACGATCGCCTCCGGGGGCGCGGCGCGGCCGACCTCCTCCAGGAACGCGCGCGGGGCGGCAGGACCGCCATCCTTGTCCGGATACGTGGCTTGCAAGGCCGTCACCCGGGCGCGCCATAAGGGGCGCCTGCGGGATTCAAGGAGCGGCAGGAGCGCGGCCAAGAAGCATCCAAGATCAGCGGCGATCGCGATATCGGGCGTACGCAGCTTGCCAAGTTCACGCGCATCGATATCCACGTGAACCACCTTCGCCTGCGGGCAGAAGTCGGCGATCCGCCCGGTCGCGCGATCATCGAACCGCGCCCCCAAGACCACCAGGAGGTCCGTCTCGCGCAGCACGGCGTGACTGGCGCGCGAACCATGCATGCCCAACATCCCGAGCGACAAGGGATGTCCCTTGGGGAGCGTGCCGAGCGCCATCAGCGTCATGACCGCGGGTATGTCCTGGCGTTCGGCCAAAATTCGCGCAAGCGGCGCGGCCTTCGCATGCACGAGCCCGCCGCCAAGATAGAGGACCGGGCGCTGTGCTTCGGCGATGGCCTCGGCGGCCGCCCTCAAGATGGTATCCGCCGGCGCGATCGGCGCGGTCCCAGACGCGATCTTTAGCCACTTAACCCCGGCGGACACGCGCTCGGTCTGCACATCCTTGGGGATATCGATCCAGACGGGCCCCGGCCGCCCCGACAAAGCCTCGGAAAATGCCGTCGCAAGGATCCCGGGGAGGTCATCGGCGCAGCGCACCTGGGCGCTGAACTTGGTGACCACGCGCGCCAAGGCGCAGGTGTCCACCTCCTGAAAGGCGTCGGTGCCGATCATCGCGCGCGGAACCTGGCCTGTGATCGCCAAGATCGGGATGGAATCGCGCTTTGCATCGGCCACCGCCGTCAAGAGATTGGTCGCACCCGGGCCGGACGACGCCAGACACACACCGACCCCGCCGGTCGCGCGCGCATAACCCTGGGCCACGAAACCCGCTGCCTGCTCATGGCGGACGAGCAGGTGTCGGATCTGCGTGGATCGCGCGAGGGCATCATAAATCGGCAGAATGGTGCCTCCGGGTATACCCGCCACGAGGCGCACCCCCTGACGCTCGAGCAGGGTCACGAGCAGTTCGGCACAGGTCATAGACATCGTTCGACTCCTTTTTGGGGCCGGAGTCCGCCGAGGAATGATGTCGTGAAGGGACGATATCCGCCGGCGGCCTGCCGGCGGATGAGTAGACGTTTAAGAAAAGTCGCTCTGGCCGCCGGCGATCGCTACGCGTACGACCAGTACCGCGCCGTCGAAACGGCGCGCGGGTCCAGCACAAAGGCGCGATAGGCAGGCGGTCATCGAATATTCCTTTACAGATACTCGATTATTGTGCGTGATCGCACGGCGCAACACAAGGGGGGGACGCCCGCCACAACATCGCGCAAGACCACCCGCGGCATCCTTGACCGCCGTCAAGGATTACCTGACACCATTAGTCAAGTATGCCCCCGCGACGCGCGCCCATGGGGCTCGCGGCCCTCTTACACCAACCGACCGGAGACCCTTTTCATGACAATGGCTCATAATCATGTGCGCGATGACCGCACCTATCCATTCGACGCCCGCGGGATCGCCAAGCGGTTTCGGCACGCCGCCATCTTCGGCGCCCTCGACGCCTTAAACCCCGGCGAGGCCATGGACTTTTACAACGACCACGACCCCATCCCCCTCCTCCAACAGATGGAGCAGCGTTACGGTCACGGGATCGGCATCGAGTACATCGAGCGCAGCGCCACGGGGGTGCTGATTCGCTTCACGCGCCGACCGGCGCAATCCGCGACGGCCGTTTAAGGGCGCGCCGCAGGCGGCACGGCCGCGGCTACACGATACGCCGCGCGCCGCCCACCATAAGCGGCACCACAAGCCTTTGCAGTGGCGCGGGCAGATCAAGCGGTGTCAGCAGCATCTTGACCGCCGACTGAAAAGGGTAATATTGGCGCATCCATGCGCGTATGCGGTCGCGAAAGACGCGAAAGTCGTGGCGCGTGAAGTCCGCGCGCGCCTCATGGACGAGGCTCACATTCTTCACGGCCAGGTAGGCGTCCTCGTGGTCAACCTCGACCGCCCGCCGCCAGATCGTGCGCGCCACATGCCATCGGGAATGGGCTTCGCGGCCCTGATACTCGCGATAAATCCGGTAAAACCCCTTGTAATGACCGACCTCATCGTCACGGATGTGGCCGGCCAATGCGGCCAGTACCGGCTCTGGACTCGCGTGCGTCAACATCCCATAAAAGCTCGAGGTCCCGGTCTCCACCACGCACCGGGCCGCCATTTCGAGGGCCCGGGTCGGACCGAGCAGCGCGGTCTCACAATACGGCGCGTAATCCGCCCGGAACCCGTCGAAGCCCCGCTGCCAATCGAAATCCGGCCAAACGGTGAGGACGTAGCGTTTCAAGGCCTCGCCGTGCTGCACCTCCTCGGGTCCCCATTTGTGCGCAAGCCAGGCGCAGGTCTCGTCATCGCCGGCATAGTAGTCACCCAAGTTGCGGGCGTAGAGGTCGGAGAGAATCTCCACGAACGACGAGGCCGCAAGTAGGTAAAACCAGTCGCGATTGTCTGCGATCACGGCCCGATCCACCTTATCATAGGCGATATCGTCGAGCGACCATCGTCGCCGAAAGACCTTTGAGCCCATCTCCACAGCGGATACTCCCGGTATTATGCCGCGCCAACCCACGGCCGTGGTCACGACCCCATCGCCACACACGGGCGGCCGCATTGCCCGATAGGCCTCGCGTGCCGTCGCTAGTATAAAAAACCATTCGCGGGCCTGCCAGCCGACGTCCCGCCCCGTGTATCCTAGACGTGCTTACCGGCGCGCTTTGGCACGGAGGAGGACCGTCATGCAGGACCAAGACACGAGACCGCCGCTCGTCGGCGCGCATTCACCCACCGAATCTCGTATCGAGACCGCGGTCCTGGCCGGCGGCTGCTTCTGGTGCCTCGAGGCGGTGTTTCGCGAACTACACGGCGTCCTCAAGGTGGACTCCGGTTACTGCGGCGGGACACCCGACACCGCCGACTACGAGCAGGTAACCACAGGACGCACGGACCATGCCGAAGCGGTGCGCATCTCCTACGATCCACGCCAGATCCGCTACGAAGATCTTCTCACGGTGTTTTTCTCGATCGCCCACGACCCGACACAAAAAGACCGGCAGGGCAATGATCGCGGGCGCCAGTACCGCTCTGTCATCTTCTATGCCGACGAATCTCAAAAAACGGCGGCGACCGCCGCCATCGAACAGCTGACGCGCGATCAGGTCTACAAAGATCCGATCGTGACCGAGGTCGTGGCGCAAGCCCCCTTCTATCCGGCCGAGGCCTATCACAATAACTATGCCGCCTGCCACCCCGACCAGCCGTATGTCGCGCATGTCGCGGCGCCCAAGGTCAGCAAACTCCGGCGATATTTCGCGCACATGCTGCATCGCGCCCCGTTATCATAGCCGTTACCACTAAAGAGGGACGATCCGTGGACCACCAAACGCCCAAACCCTACTCGGCATCCGGCTACGACCTGTCGCCACTGCCCCCCGTCATTTTCGAACGGCGCGTGAGAGACCTTACCCCGGAGGAGCGCCGAGTGTTGCTCGCCTCGGGCACCGAGACACCGTTTTGCGGCGGCCTGCTCCACGAACACGGCGTGGGAACCTACGTCTGTCGGCTGTGCGCACTGCCGCTGTTTCGTTCCCAGGACAAGTTCGAGTCGGGCACCGGTTGGCCGAGTTTCATGCGACCTTTCGATCCCGACCATCTCGTACGCATCACGGATACAAATCACGGCATGACGCGCACAGAGATCCGGTGCGTGCGTTGTCAAAGCCACCTTGGACACGTCTTTCCCGACGGACCGCCCCCGACCGGCGAGCGGCATTGCGTCAATTCCGTGTCGCTGCGTTTCATGCCCGATGGTGCGCGAATGGATCGCGAGGAGGAGGACGCGTAAAGCGATCGCGGATCTCGCGGCAAAATCCTTTAAGGTCGCTCACGGCCCCCCGGGCCTATAAAAAATAGATGGCCGACCGTAGGGGGCGATACCCTGAGCATAGTCGCCACGAAACCTCTGACATAAGGGCTCATGCACACCGGACGCGACCTTTGCCCACCGCGACACGCTTTCGGCCTCTTGATCGCCCGCGGCAACACGCACGAGAGGCAACCGCGCGTCGCATCGGGTGAAACCGGCCTATGATCTCGCGGACAGGACCTCGGGACTGCCGTCCATAGGTCGTTTGGCGCTAGCGTAACCCAAGCCATCTCGGTCAGCATACGGTCAGGCGGGCTTTCATCGGGGACGTGGTCTGGTCTGCATCGTAATCGTCAATCCCCCATATCATGCGCGCGCAAAGGGAAAGCATAATGGCGCAAATGGCTTGTATCGGCGCGCGCCGCCCCACTATAAACGAGCGCGCCTGATGGGCTCTGGCATCTTCAAGCGTGTAAGTAGACACGATCGCGATTTCAACGCCATCGGCCGGTGGCGGACAGCTCTCATACCCGGACCCACCGCATGATTGACACAGGGGCGTCCGGTACGAGCTTTGGCATGGATGGGCAAGACATCCGACGGGGTGGCCGTCGCTTGCGGGGAATCTATGGCCGAGACTGGTGTCTACCATATGGCGGCGCCATCGTTGAAATCGCCCGCCCGGCTTAAAAATCGCGCAGACGCCGGGATTCACGACCGCAAGCGGGCCACACGCCTTGGCCCAGAGCCATTGTCCGACAGCCGCGCGCCTACGCCGCGACGATCGAGGGCCTAAAGGCTGCGGTTGCGCGCACCGATGAATGCCAAGCGATGCGCCGCTTTTTGCCTCGGCCTTGATTTCATTGGCAGTCCCGCGCCCCCAAGGTGAGGCACGGTTTGCCATCACGAGCCACGAGATCGCCATATTCATGGCCGCGGCGCTTAACGCCACAGCCATCGCAAAAGGCATACACGGCACCATCTCTCACGTCACAAAGGAGGCTTTATTTCATGATAACAGGATTATTGTTAGCCGCCGGCCGCGACAGACGCTTCGGATCACCAAATCTCGCCCAGCCTTTGGATGGTGTGCCGCTTGCAATCCACAGCGCACGCGCTTTACGCGGCGCGGTGGATCGGGCGGTGGCGGTCGTAAGGGCCGATGATCTCGCGCTTGCCGCCAAGCTTCGCAAGGCCGGATTCGAGATCATCTGCTGCCCGGACGCGCACAGCGGCCAGGGGGCGTCGCTTGCCTTCGGCGTACGCATGACCGGCGGCTCGACCGGCTGGCTCGTCGCTTTGGCGGACATGCCGTACATAAAACCGGAGACCGCCCAGGCCGTGGCCGCCCAACTGCGTCTTGGGGCGATCATTGCCGCCCCGTATTTTTGCGGACATCGTGGTCATCTGATGGGATTTGCAAGAGCCCTCGGACCACAGCTTAGCGCCATCACGAGCGATGCCGGCGCGCTCGCGCTCATCAAAGCACACCGCGAGCTCCTGGTCGCGGTACCGTGCTCGGACTCGGGCGTTCTCGCCGATGCTGATACGCTTAAGGACCTTCTTCCCCTCACCGGTACGCAAAGCCCGAGAATGGTCCATGGCGCGCGGTCCTAGACACCACGTCCGTCTTTATGGGGCTCAGGCGGTGCGATACGCACCACAATGGCCCCGCGCTTTATGTATCGCGACTGCACCTTCAAGGAGGTAGAACATGATCACAAGACGAGGTCTCTTCAAACAAGTAGGGGTCACGGCGATCGGAGCGGCCGTGGCTGGCAACGTGGCCGCGCGCACCACCATGCTACCGGATCTGGAGCCGTCGTCGGCGCGCAGCCTGCGCGAGCTCACCAGGGCCCTGGCGCGCTCGCCACGCCGTCGCGACTTCAAGACCGTCCCCATGATCCTCACGAATCGCGATCAGTGGGACAGTGAGGCGCTGGATCTCGTGCTGCGCTACCGGGCCGGTTTGCGCCAAGTCTGGGACAATACCGCCATCGCAAGCCCTTGGCTCAATCTCATGCGCAATGCCATGAATACCCAGATCTGGTCATTTGGCCACCCAAACTTCCTGTGTGTATCGGCCACCCACGGATCGGCCCATCTTGCGCTCTACGATGCCTATATCTGGGACAAATACCATCTTGGCAAACTCACGAACGGCAAGGCCCCGACCAACAAATTCGTGAATGAACCTGAAGCTGCGCATGCCAACCCACGCGACTACGAGGATACCAGGGGTGTGTACTCCCCGCACGACAACAGCATACCGGTATTGCAGCGGCGCGGCGCGGTGTTTCTCGGCTGCCACAATGAAGTCTGGGAGCTCACCATGAAGCTCCACAAAAAAGGCGTCAACCCCGACCACCTAAGCCACGCCCGCATGGCGGCGGAGTTCACCGACCACCTCATCCCCGGGGTGGTCCTCACCCCCGGCATCGTGGGGACACTTCCGGAACTCGAGCTCGCCGGCTTTCAGTACGCGAAATAAGCCGGCTTCCACCGCTAGCCCTCGGGCGCCTTGCCGGGGGCGCCGCCTATTCCCTCCTCGACCGCCTCCAGAATGGGACAGGAGCCATCGGTGTGGCGCCGGCAGTCGACAAGCAAGGTCTCGAGCACGGACTCCATGAAATGCAGCGCCTCACGCTTCTCGCGCAGCAACGCAAGCTTGCCTTCGGCCAGGCGCTGGATCTCGCCGCAGGTCGATGGATCGTCGGCTGACAACGCCAACATGTCGCCGATCTCGGTCAGCGTAAAGCCGAGGGTTTTCGCGTGCTTTATGAACTGGATGCGACGCACCATCGGTCCGGGATAGCGGCGGATCCCGCCATAGGGCCGCGGCGGCTGCTTGATAAGACCACGGCGTTCATAAAAACGCACGGTCTCGACCGTCACGTCGGCGGCCCGGGCCAGATCGCCGATCGTCATCCCCGCTACCCTTTCCTTCTCTCGGTCTGTCATGGGTTACTCCTCGCACCACGGCCGGCGCGCCCACTACGAGGCCCAGCGGCCCCAGGATCTTTAAGTATTCTAGTCGCTTCCGAGGATCGGGGGATACGCCTTGCAGCCACGCCAGACGCGGCCTACCCTTTAGAAAAACACCGCATTCGCGGGGGACGGGGAGGAGTATGGGCCTTACACGAGCACTCATCGGGTTTATAGGGCTTTGGGGGATAACAACGGCGGCAGCGGCCTTGATCGGATCCCCGACACCCGCCAACCCCTGCCCGATCGCCCAACGCTATTGCCGGGCAGGAGGCGCGGAATCCGGCGTTCCTCATGACTACCCACCGCGCGGCTTTTTGTTCCAAATGCGCGCCCACTGTTCATTGACCATGATGCAACGACTGGCTCGCGGTCCGCAGCAGCTGTTCGGCCCTGGGTTTGCGCCCCGTCTCTGTAGCCTCATGACCTCCTTCCTCGGCGCCACACCCGGCGAATGGCGCGCCCTTGTGATCGCGCAGATGAACGGCGGCAACCTGAAGACGACCGCCGCGGGGCGACAACTGATGCGTCAGCTCAAGGCCGTGGGCACCGCCCAACTGGCCCCGGCCCCAGCCGGCGGTCCATTTGCGCCATCCCCCACCGGCCCCTTGGGACAGATGTCGATCTCGCAGTCGGCCAGCGCCGCGCTTGCCCGCCGCTTGCGCATCGTGCGCGTCGCCTTGGAGCGGGCCGCCGTACGCAGGAACGGGGTACCGGTCAGACTTCCCACGGGTGTTTGTAGCGCGACCCTGATGCTTTCACCCAATGGCCGAATCCATCAAATGATGCGGCCGCATTGCTCGAACGCAGGCCTGCAAAATGCCTTCTGGCAGGCGGTGTTCATGCGTGGTCCACTGCTCGCGCTCTCCGGCTCGACACCCCGCCGTGTTTATGTGCGCGTCGTCGCGCCATTGGCGGAACCCGGCTTAGGCTTGGGGCGTTAGCCGCCGCCCGGAACACGTGGATCGTACGGGTACAAGGGCGCCCATCGAAGGCGCCTTTAAGGTCTCACGGTGCCCGCGAATCGAAGCCGGCCCCGCTTGAGTCGCGTCCATGGTTAACGCGTGGGCCGAATGTATCTAGGGGCGGCAGGCCTTAAACGACATCGCGGAAATACCCCTTACGGCCACGCCCATCGCGCATCGAATGGATTCGAGGGCTTTCGCAAAGGATCGGGCTCACACGCCTTTCTATAGCGGGCCTTCGCCGGCCCCGACACGGTTAGGCCGGTTGCGCCTCGAGACGCTTTACCATGGGGATCAGCTTGGTATGGAGCTTTCGGTAGCTGATGGGTCCTATGAACTTGTAGGCGATGATCCCTTGCTTATCGACGACAAAGGTCTCGGGGACGCCGTAGATGCCCCAATTGATCGCGGTCATCCCGCGCTTATCCGTGACGATCATCGAATACGGGTCGCCGAAGGCGTTCAGATAGTGATGCAGGCCCTGGGGGGTATCCTTGTAATCGACGCCCACCAGGCGCACGAGATGCAGAGTGTGAAGCCGCATGAGGTTTGGCATCTCTTGCTTGCAACTCACGCACCATGACGCAAAGATATTCAAAAGCGTCACATGCCCCTTCAAGTCGGCATTGTTCAGGTAAACATCCGGGGTCGCGGCGAGCGGCAGAGAAAATGTCGGCATGGGTTTGCCGATGAGCGGCGAGGGGATGTAGGTGGGGTTCAAGAATAGCCCACGCCCGAGCGCTACCCCGATCGCGATAAAGAGCGCCACGGGGATCAGGAATTTCTTCACGAGAGCGCGGCCTTGGCTTTGGCGGCCATCGAGCGCTTCAACTCGGCGGCCACATCCGGCGGCATGTAGTTGGCGCCGTGCTTCGCGAGCACCTGGCTTGCCATGAAGGTCGTGGTGCCCACGCGCCGGCCCTGGACCACGACGCCCTGCCCCTGCCGGAAGAGATCCGGAAGGATACCCGTATAGTGGATCACCATGCTGTGACGCAAATCGGTGAGTACGAAGGTCGTGTGCAACCCATCTTTCTTGATACTACCCTTCTTAACAATGCCACCCAGACGAAACACCCCATGACTCGGGGCCTTGCCCTCGAGAACCTGCGTGGGGGAATAGAAAAACACGAGATTATGCCGAAACGCCGTTAACACCAACCATACCGCGACGCTCACGCCCGCCAGTCCAACCAGGACGAACACGAGTCTTTTATTCTGTTTCCTCATACATATCCTCCTCGTCGTCATCCTGGTTGCGGCGCAGCCGCTCCCACAACCTGCGCTTTTGGATCAAGGGCTGCACGACGTTTAAAAAGACCATGAGGCCGGCAAAGCCATAGGCTGCCCAAATAAACACCGCGAAGCGCCCCATTTGCAAAAAAGCCGGCAGGGTCATGGACGCGACTCGACGAGTTTACGGACCCAGTCCGCGCGGCGCTCGCGCCAGAGGATCTCGTTGCGCGCGCGCACACACAGCATGGTCAGGTAAAAAAACATGAACCCGATCGACATGACGATGAGCGGAATCAACATCGTGATATAGATCTTCGGTTGGCTCGTCAGGGTCAGCGACGCCGGCTGATGCAGGGTATGCCACCAATACACCGAATAATGAATGATCGGAATATTCACAACCCCCACGATCGCGAGAATGGCGCTCGCGTGCGCCGCGCGGCGCGCATCATCGATGCTCGCCTGAAGCGCCATATAACCGACATAGAGGAAAAACAAAACAAGCTCCGAGGTAAGCCGCGCATCCCATACCCAATAGGTGCCCCACATTGGCTTGCCCCACAACGAACCGGTCACGAGCGCGGTCAAGGTAAATGACGCCCCAAGGGGTGCCGTCACCTTGGCGAGGATATCGGCCAGACGGATGTTCCATATGTAGCCGGCGGCGGCGAACAGCGCCATGATCATATAGGCCATCATCGACATCCACGCATTCGGCACATGGATGAACATGATGCGATAGGCATTGCCCTGCTGGTAGTCGGGCGGCGCCCAATAGAGACCGAGGTAGAGACCCGAGACAAACAACAAAGTCGTCAGGGTCGCAAACCATGGCGTGAGCGTCCCTGCGAGTTCATAGAACCGCTTGGGCGCCGCGTATTTGTGGACAAGCTTCATCAATCGAGTGATACACGCAAGGCGGCTGAACTTGCCCATGGGGCAAAACTTAAAGCCAGCGCCAAAAACGCCCCCAGTAACGATAAATGCGCAACTGACGCGAAGCCCTGTCCCGCTGATGCGGCAACCGCCTCCGCGCCGAATATCAGGACCGGAGTATACAATGGCAGCACCAGAAGAGAAACCAGTACGCCACCGCCTCGCACCCCGAGCGTCAGCGCCGCCGGGATCGCACCGATCAAAGTCAGAGTCGGCGTGCCAAGCAAAAGCGAGCCCACGAGCGTCCCTATCGCCTTGGTCGGCAGCGCCATCTGCACCGCAAGCAGCGGCGACAAAAGCGCAAGCGGCAGCCCCGTCAGCACCCAGTGCGCAGCGATCTTGGCAAGTACCATTGCAGACAGCGGATAGGGACTCATAAGAAGCTGCTCTAGGCTACCATCCTGATAATCGCTCGCAAAAAGGTGGTTCAGTGACAAAGTGGTCGCGAGCAGCGCCGCCACCCACAAAACCCCCGGGGCCACCAACATCAACTCGCGGCGCTCGGGCCCTATCGCCAACGGAAACAAAGTCGTGACGATCACAAAAAACACAAGCGCGGCCATGACCTCGGTACTGCGCCGCCAAAACACCAGCAGTTCGCGCAGAAACACGGCGCGCATGGCGCCCAACAGGCCTCCCGTCATCGCCGTTTCCTGCAATAGCGGGCAAGCTCAAAGTCGCGGATGCCCGGCAGGTCGAAGGCCTGATGCGACACAACCAACGCAAGTCCGCCTGCCGCCATGTGCTCTCCAATCAAAGACGATAAACTTACGACTGATGCCACATCGAGGGCCGTAAACGGCTCATCGAGCACCCACAACAGTCGGCGCAACACTAGCAATCGCGCCAACGCCAGGCGCCGTTTCTGTCCCTGTGACAAGTGGCGCGCGGGACGGTCGGCCTGCGCGCGCAGACCGACGCGCTCCAGGGCCTCGCCCTCGCTCAGTCCCGCGTGGTTTTGGCGCGTGAACACGTGGCTTGCCAGGCGCAGGTTCTCGGATGCGGTCAGCTCACCCTGGATTCCGTTCAAGTGCCCGACATAGGCGACCTCGGCTGTGAAATCCTCGGCCAGATCCGAGACCCGCTCGCCACGCCAGCGGATCTCCCCACGCATGGGCCGCGACAGCCCGCACAAGGCGCGCAGCAACGTAGTCTTACCAAGACCGTTCGGCCCTCGCACATGCAGGGCCTCGCCGGCATCGAGCGTAAGCGACAATCCCGCAAACAGCGTCCGGTCCCCGCGCACACACGACAGTCCATGCACAGAAAACAAAGGATCGCTCATGGAGTGGCCGCTGGCGCCTGAGGCCCCGCGCCCGCAGGCGCCCGTCCGTGCTCGGCCGCGAGGATCGCCCGGATCTTGCTTACCGCGGTCGTGACACCGTTACGCGCCTTGCTGCCTGGAGGCAGCTCTTTCTCGAGCTTCGCCCAATACATCAAAGTTTTATGAAAATGATGGCGGTTATAGGAGGCAAGCCCGAGGAACCATAACGCATCTTGCTGATGCGAATCCTGCTTATAGAGGCGGCGGAACAAAGTATACACCCGCCCCGTGGTCTTGGTCGGGTGCGCGGAATACAAAATCCACGCGTAATTGGCAAGCACCGCCTCATCGTCGGGGGCCAGATGATAGGCGCGCGCATAGGCGGCACGGGCACCTTTCAGGTTCCCCAACACGACATTGGCGCGCGCAAGTTCCAACCAGCCGGCGGTATCGCGCGGATGATGGACCAGGTGACGTCGCAGCCTGGCCACCATGCTAAGGATCATGGGCGGGAATCCGTGGACGCCGCTCACTCTCCCTTTGGCATTGAGCGTCGCGAAGGTCAGCAACGCCGGCCTATTCTGCCAATAGTCCATCCCGGCCGCGGCCGTCGTGAGCACCACCAGGAGCCCCACCAACACGGCGCCACGGCGCCGCAGCTTGTCAGGACCGGCCGGCGCCGCCCCTTTCCCCGCCTCCAGTGCTCGCAAGGTTTCGGCCAACGCATATTTGAGGCGCGCCGTTTCCTCGCGGGCCACCGATTCGTCTATGCGCCCGTCGCTTCGGTCCGACTCGATCTCGCGAAGCTGTTTTAGCGTCTCCTCGCGGGTGAGTTCCAGGGCGAGGCGGTCCCCTTCAACCGCAGCGCGCCCCTTGATGGGGCGCGTCAAAAACCACGCCGAGAACAAGGCGAGAACCGCCGACAACACGATAATGACGAACATAACTACTCCTGACGCGTAAGGGCCTCGATGCGGGCTTGGTCTTCCGGTCCCAGCTCCGGGGCCGATGGAGGCATGGGCGCATGCGCGCGCCGCCGCATCACCGCGATGGCGACCCCGCCGAACGCCGCGGCCAAAGCAAACGGCCATATCCACAAAATGGCGCCAAGCGGGTCAAAGGGGGGCTTCAGCAGAATGTAATCGCCGTAGCGCTTCACGAAATACGCGCGAATCTGGGCCGGCGTCTCCCCGGCGCGCAGCTTCTGGCGGATGAGCTTGCGCATGTCGCGGGCAAGGCCCGCCTGGGAAACCGCTAGCGACTCCGCCTGGCAGACCGTGCACCGCAGCTTACTTGCAATCGCGATCTCGCGGCGATGTATCACGCTCTCGTGCACCACGGTCGCGGCCATGCTCGGCACAAGCCACGCCCACAAAAGGACCATCCACGTCAGGCGCCTCATGAGTGGCTGGCCACCGCTCCCGAGGTCGCCACCGCATGCTTGCGGCGCCGCACATAATCGCTCAGCGAAAACGCAAGGCCGCCAATGACGATCCCGCCACCCGTCCATATGAAGTTCACGAGCGGATTGACGAACAGGTGAATCTCCCACTTTCCGTCATGCTTGTCACCGATGTCCACATAGACATCGCGCAGCGGCGTCGAATTCACGCTCGGCCGCTCCACCTGCATCGGACTCCCAAAGAACACCCGCTGCTCAGGACGCAGCTGTGCGCCATTGTTCAGGATTGTAAGACGTCCTTGCACTGCCGTGTAATCGGGACCACGCACGTTACGCGTGCCATCGAAACGAACGCGCTCGTGCGCGACCTGCAAAATATCGCCCGGCGCCATCATAACGAGCTTGCTTGACGCGAAAAGCCCAGACCCGGTAAGCCCGATCACAATGACAAGAATACCCATATGGACGATCATGCCGCCGTAGTGCCGGCGGTTGCCGAGCACGGTTGCCATGAACGCTTGCGCGAGGCCCTCCTTATGCTGCTTGCGACGCTGTGCCACGGCGCGCGCGAGGTTCGCGAATATGCTGGTTGCCACGAATGCCACAAGACCCACGGCCACGGGCGCGGTCCAGTAGACAGGACCCCACACGACCACCACGAGCGCCGCGAACGCCACACCCACAAGGGTCGGTGCCACGAGGCGGCCGCGCAGCTTCAATACATTGGCCTTGCGCCAGGACACGAGCGGTCCTATGGCCATGACCACGAGCATGATGAGAAAGATCGGGACCATGACGAGGTCAAAATACGGCGGCCCGACACTAATGCGCGCCCCGGTCGCAGCCTGCAGGAACAAGGGATACAAGGTACCGAGCAGCACCGACGCGCAGGCCACCGTGAAAATCACATTGTTCCAAATGAACATCGACTCGCGCGAGAACGGCGAGATGAACGACTCCTCGGCCTGCTGATAGCCGCCCTTGACGAGAAACAAGCCAAAGGCCAGCGTCAACACCACCACCATGAAGGTCAGAAGGTAAATTCCCTGTCCAGGCGCCGCCGAGAAGGCATGCACCGAGGCCAGGACGCCGGAACGCACCAGGAAGGTGCCAAGCAGCGACAGCGCGAACGTGGTGATGATCAGGAAGATGTTCCAGGTGTGGAGCATGCGCCGCCGCTCCTGCACCGAGATCGAATGAATCAGGGCGGTGCCCATGAGCCAAGGCATGAAGGAGGCGTTCTCGACCGGGTCCCAGCCCCAATATCCACCCCAACCCAGCACATAGTACGACCACCAAGCGCCGAATATGATCCCGGCAGTCAGAAAACCCCACGCAAACAGCGCCCAACGGCGTGTATGCCCTATCCACAGCTCGCTTTTCCAGTTGGTCAAAAGCGCCGCCATCGCGAACGAAAAGGGTATGGAAAACCCCACGTAACCCATATAGAGCATCGGGGGATGGATGACCATGCCCGGATCCTGGAGCAGCGGGTTCATGTTCTGACCCTGCGCGGGGATCGGAAAGAGGCGCGTGAATGGATCGGACAGGAACAATATAAGACCATAGAAGCCGGCGATGAGCGCGCCCTCGACTGCCATGATGACCGGCAACCGATCGGGATACCGCGACCGTCCGTGGTAGGCGACGGCCGCCGCGTAACCTGTCATGATCCACACCCACAAATATAGCGAGCCGCGGTGTCCGCCCCACAATGCCGCAATCTTGTAGAAGATCGGCAGGTGTGTATTGGAATTGCTCGCGACGTAGAGAACGGAAAAGTTGTTGGTGAGGAGCGAGTAGACGATGGTCAAGGCACCGACCGTGGTCAAAAGAAATAGGAGTGCCGCGGCATTGACAGACACGGTGCGCAGGCCCGGGGCCTTGAAGACCCGCGCGGCCAGTGGCGCGAGGGCCTGGGTTATAGCGACGAAAAAGGCGAGGTACGCCGCGAAATGACCGAGCTCTATGAGATTGAGCGAAACACCTGATACCATAACGACACCCCTATGGCGAAAGACCGAAACGACCCGAGAATAGCGCCGCCCTAAGGCCACAAACCGGTCGCAAGGGTATCGCAAACGGGGCGTCTCGTACAGTATGAGGTACCCTTTAAATCAGATGATAAAGATATCGACAAAAATGGTGCGTAACCCTGTGCATAAACCCGGTGTGGATCGGGCGAAGCAGCATGCCTCCTTCGCTTCTCTCGGATTGATCACGCTTTGAACACACATGTGGCTGTCAGTTCCCCTCCCGGCCGCACGAGTGCGCTCGTGCGCCGCATGGGCGCGAATTCCTTTGACGCGTTTTTGCTCGTCGCGGTGTGGGTAGCGGCCGCCGCGCCCATTGCCATCGCCTTTGCCGTGGCCCACAAACTACAAAGCTCCGCCCTCCAGACCCTTCTGGGCGCCTATTTCCCGCTCGTGGGATTTGCCTATTTCGGGCGCGCGTGGGTAAGGTCGGGCCAGACCTTCGGTATGCGCGCCTGGCGGCTCAGCCTGCGCGCCGCGCGCGGCCGTTTGAGTGTCACGCGCGCGGCCGTGCGTTACGTGCTGGCGCTTGCCTGGTGGGGCGCGCTGATCGAAGGCTTTGCGCTCGCCTTTCAGGGGGATTACCGCATCGCGACTTTGCCGCTTGCGTTGTTCGGCACCGCCTATTTGTGGATATTTTTCGATCCCGAGGCACAGGCCTTGCACGATCGCTTAAGCGGGACGCGGGTCCTGTTCATCCCAAAATCACCCGGTGCGGGCGAGAAACCCCGCGCAGACCAGGGTGAGTCCTAGCGTCGGTACCGCCGCCCCAAGCAGGGGCGGCCAATGATAGAGCAGCGTAAGATCGCCAAAGCCACGATTGACGACATAGAAAATGAGGCCGAGCACGACGGCCAGAAACAGCCGGAACCCAAGCCCCCCATGGCGTCCGTGGCGAAACACGAAAGGTACCGCAAGCAACACCATGGCAGCGGTCGTAAGCGGCGCGAGAATCTTGTACCAGAATACGAGCTTGTAATGGGCGGTGGCCTGCTGGTTGCGCTGAAGGTGGCGGATGTAGCGAAATAGATCGACCAGCGACAGGGCGTGCGGATTGACGGCAAATACCGATAGCAGGCTTGGCGCGATCCCCCGCCAATAGCCCCGCCGACTGGTCTTTACAATCAGTCGTTGCCTGCGAAACAGCGTCTCGGACACCCCATGTAATTGCCAGCGGCCATTGTGGTAACGACCGCTCGCCGCAAACAGCTCATGCGCAAGCCGCCCGTGATGAAAACGGTAGATCGTAAGCCGCAGGATACTGAGATCGGGCAAGACCTCGCCGATATCAACGAAACTATGTCCTTCCTTCAACCATAAACCCTGGGCATTCATGGCAGCCCCCAATCCGGCGGCCTGGGCCTGTTCACGGCGCGCAAGCGACGCCGCCTTGGGTCCGAGAAAGTCGCCGAGTAGCGCCGCCACGAGACCAAGCGCGAGCGCCGCCCTCAGGGCCGCATAAGCGATCCGGCCGACCGAGACCCCGGCGGCGCGCATGGCGGTCAGTTCGCCGTCTATGGCAAGCGACGACAGCCCAAGGGTGGCTCCCACCAAAGCCGACATCGGAAAAAGCATGGAGATCTTGGCCGGAACCTTCAGCATGAGGATCACAAACAGCCGGTAAAACCCTCCCTGGCGAACGTGGTCCAGGGTGGTCACGAGATCGAAGAACAGGAACAGACCCACGAATACGCTCAAGACGAGGGCCGTGCTTAAGATCAGACGCCGCGCAATATAGCCATAGAGGATACGCATCAGCGCCATAGACCCCATGGCAAAAGCCCCTTGCCGGCGGCGCGGCGCACAAAGAATGTCGCCGCAAGCGCCGCGAACACCGCATGCACCCACCAGAGCCCCAACCAGATCGGCTCGTGCCCGCGCGCCAGCAAGGCATGGGCGATGCTAAGCAGGTTGGCGTACGAGAAATAGGCAAAAACCGCGGCAAACAGCGGCGCAAAGGCCCCCTTGCGAGAGTCGGTATAGGCAAACACGAGCGCCAACGGCGCCAATATGAAAAGCGACAAGGGCTGCGCCAGACGCCATTGCCATTCGGCGATCGCCTGCGGGCTCGATGAACGCAGCAGGCGCATGGTCGGAATCTCGTCGCGCGTAAGACCGGTCATGACCGGCGTGAATCTCCGCCGCTTTATGCGCAGCGCATACGTGCGGTAGCGCAAAATCCGATAATTGGCCTGACCGGGAATCCCCTGGTAACGGCGGCCGTTTAGCAGCACAAGAAAGCGCGCACCGGTGTGGCGGTTCTTAAACTCGTAACCGCGTTTGGCGATCAAGACCCCACCCTTGCCAAATTGCGTGCGACTGACGAAGATATTGTGCAGACGTCCGCTCGACCCGACCCGCTCGACATAGAAAATCGCCCGCCCGTTTCGGGTATGATTGAAACGCCCAGGAATGATGCCGGCCGCGTAGGCCGAGGTGTTTTCAAGTTTGATCTTATGGAGCAGGAGCGCGGCCATGGGCGCCAGGTAAAAGGCGATGGCGGCCACCACGGTGGCCATCACGCCAGTCCAGATCATGGCCGGACGCAAAAGCTGGGAAAGTCCGATCCCGCAGGCCGCCAGCACCGTCACCTCGCTGTCCCGATACCAGCGCGCCATGGTCAGCAAAAGTCCGATGAAGACCGTCAACGGCAGTATCATGGCGAGGTTCTTCAGAAGCTCCAGGGCGAGCAACACGAACACGATATGCGCCGGAAACTCACCGCTCGCCGCCTCGCTCAGGAGTTTGACGAGACTGACCACAAGATAAAGGGTCAGGAACGTCAAGGTCACGAGCAGCGTGGTCTGGGTCGCCTCGCGGTAAAAGGCCTTGTGGACTATCACGGCTTTTTCTGGCGCCGCAAGCAGTTTATCATGCGAGTGCGCATGTTGGCGCTCCCGTAACCGACACACAACCCGAGATCCCCGAGCCCTATGGAATACGCCCTCACCGAAGAAACTCCTGATCAATTGGCCACGGAATGCCTGATCGTGGGCATCCACGAAAACCGTGGGCTCTCAAAGGCCGCTCAGGCCATCGACCGCATCCTTGGCGGCGAGATCGCGGCCATTGTGCAACGGGGCGACATCGAAGGCAAACCCGGACAGACGCTGCCGCTTTTGCGCGCGGCAGGCAAGGCCGAACGAGTGCTGCTCGTGGGCATGGGCATAGCCGGGGAATGCAAACCGGGGCAATACAAGGAAGCCGTGGCGCGCGCCGCGCAGGCTGCGGCCGACCTCCACGCCACGACCATGGCGAGCTTTCTGCCGTCGATCCCGGTCAAGGACCGCTCGCCGGCCTGGGCCCTCGAGCAGGCGGTGGTGGCCACCGAAGACGCCCTCTACCGTTTTGACAGGCTAAAGACCAAGGGCCCTGCCCGAACCAAGCCGCAATCGGCGCTTTTTGGCGCGCCCGGCGAGTCCGGGGCCATGGCGCATGATGCCCTCGATGCCGGTATCGCGATCGCGCGCGCCGTGTCGTTTGCCAAGGACCTCGCCAACCTCCCCGGCAACATGTGCACGCCGTCGTATCTCGCCGAGCAGGCCCAGGCACTCGGTACACGCCACGCCATCAAGGTCAACGTACTTGAGAAGACCGACATGGAAACCCTGGGGATGGGCGCATTGCTCGCGGTGGCGCGCGGCACGCATGAGCCCGCCAAACTCATCGTCCTCGAATACCGCGGGAACGGCACCGCCGCCCCGATCGCGCTCGTGGGCAAGGGGGTTACCTTTGATTCCGGAGGCATATCGCTCAAGCCGCCGGCCAACATGGATGAGATGAAATTCGATATGTGTGGCGCGGCCACGGTGTTGGCCGTCATGCAGGCCGCGGCGGACATGAAACTGCCGATCAACCTCGTAGGCATCGTGCCGACGACCGAAAACCTGCCCGGCGGGAGCGCGATCAAGCCGGGCGATATCGTGACGAGCCTGTCCGGTCAGACGATCGAGATCCTCAATACCGATGCCGAAGGTCGCCTGATCCTGTGCGACGCACTGACCTACACCGAGCGATTCAAACCGGCCGCGGTCGTCGATATCGCCACGCTGACCGGGGCTTGCGTCATCGCCCTCGGGGCGCAGGCCGGCGGCCTCATGAGCAACAATGAGGCCCTCGGACATGAACTGGATGAAGCGGGCCAATACGCCGCCGACCGCATCTGGCCGCTGCCGCTATGGGAAGAATACCAAAAGCAGCTCGACTCGAATTTCGCGGACATGGCCAATATCGGTGGTCGCGAAGCCGGGACCATCACCGCCGCCTGCTTCCTGTCACGCTTCACCGAAGCCTACCCCTGGGCGCACCTCGATATCGCGGGCATTGCTTACAAGAGCGGCAAGGATAAGGGCGCTACCGGGCGGCCGGTTCCACTCCTCATGGAATTTTTGAGGCGCCGCGCGCGATCAGTATGACTCGGGTCGATTTTTATCTCGGCGGTGATGGACTTACGCGCGACATCATCGCCTGCCGGCTCGCGGAGACCGCTTATAAGCACGGCCACCGGGTGTTCTTGTGGGTTCCGGCAGACGAGATCAGTCTCTGGAATGACCGACTGTGGACATACTCGGATACGAGCTTCGTGCCGCACGCGCCCGTGGGCGTCGCGGATGAGCCCGTGCTCATAGGCGCCGAGCTTTTGCAAGGCGGGGATTGTCTGGTCCCGCTCATCGCGGACGTCTTGCCGTCCGTGACGGGTTTTGCGCGGGTGCTCGAGCCCGTGGGCGCAACCGACGGCGAGAAGGAGCGATCGCGGATACGGTTTCGCCACTACCGCCAACAAGGCCTCGAGCCCGCCGTTCATAACCTGTCATGATTCGCGCCCGCCACGAACCACTGCCAGACATCCTCGCGGCCCTGCGCGCGCTTGCCGCGGACTTAAAAAACGACGCGCAGATCGGTGACGACGGCATTCCGGTGCTGACGACAGTGATCGCCAATCCGACCCGGCCCGACATCCGGCCGCGCGCGGTGGGCGCCCCCATACCGACCTTGAGCCACGTGGTCACGCGCCTAGCCACCACACCCGATCCCGAAACCGCCCACCGGCAGACGCTTTCCGCACGCATACGCGCGGCGGCGATCGCCCAGCGCGTCGATAGCTTATGGCGCGCCGACGGGAATGATCCGCTCGACCCTGCTATGATGGCGACCCTTGAGCGTGCGCTGACGCAAGCCCTTCAAGAACTGGCCTGATACGAGATGACCGAACCATCGCAACACGCTCTCGCCAAGAGCTACGAGCCAGGCGAGATAGAAAAAACCGTCTACGCGCAATGGGAGGCGAGCGGCGCGTTTGCGCCCTCCGGGCACGGACCCGGGTATTGCATCGTCATCCCGCCACCTAACGTGACCGGCAGCCTGCACATGGGGCACGCCTTCCAGGACACTATCATGGATGCGCTCACGCGCTACCACAGGATGCGCGGCGACGACACCCTCTGGCAGCCGGGCACGGATCATGCCGGTATCGCGACACAGATGGTCGTCGAGCGGCAACTGGAGGCGGCCGGAGAAAGCCGCGTGGCGCTCGGCCGCAAACGGTTCCTCGAGGCGGTCTGGGATTGGAAGGCGCGCTCCGGCGGCCGCATCAGCGAACAATTGCGGCGCATGGGGGCGTCGGTCGACTGGTCACGGGAACGTTTCACGCTTGACGAAGGCCTGTCGCGCGCGGTGCGCGAGGTGTTCGTCCGGCTTTATGACGAAGGACTCATCTATCGCGGGCAGCGGCTCGTGAACTGGGACCCACGGCTCGAGACCGCAGTCTCTGATCTCGAGGTCACGGCCGAGGAAGAAGATGGTTACCTCTGGCACATCCGTTACCCGCTGCCCCAGGGAGGGCATCTGGTCGTCGCCACGACCCGCCCCGAGACCCTGCTCGGCGACGAGGCGGTCGCCGTGCATCCCAACGATCCGCGTTATCGGCACCTCGTCGGGCAGACCGTAAGGTTGCCGCTCACCACACGCGAAATCCCCATCATCGCCGACGACTATGTCGATCCAGCCTTCGGATCGGGCTGCGTCAAGATCACGCCGGCGCATGATTTCAATGACTACGAGGTCGGCCAACGTCATGCCTTGGCGCTCACCAATATTCTGGATAAGACCGCCCATATCCAGTTGCCGGGCTCGCCCTACCATGGGCTAAGCCGCGAGGAAGCAAGGCGGCGGATCGTGGCGGATCTCGAGACCGCGGGACTGCTGGAACGCGTCGAGCCCCACAAGCTCAAGGTCCCGCGCGGCGAACGCAGCCATGTAGTGATCGAACCGTGGCTCACGGACCAATGGTACGTGCGCACCGCCGATCTCGCCCAGCCGGCGCTTGCGGCAGTCGAGGACGGTCGTATCCGCTTCGTGCCCGAGAACTGGGACAAAACTTATTACGAATGGATGCGCAACATCAAAGACTGGTGCATATCCCGCCAGATCTGGTGGGGCCATCGCATTCCCGCCTGGTATGACGACGCCGGACGGGTGTATGTGGCGCGCACCGAGGACGAGGTGCGCACGCGCCATGGGCTGAGCGCGGACATCATCCTCACGCAGGACCCGGATGTCCTCGATACCTGGTTCTCCTCGGCCCTCTGGCCGTTTTCGACGCTCGGCTGGCCGGACCAGACTGAGGCCATGGCGCGCTTTTATCCCACCCAGGTCCTCGTGACTGGGTTTGATATCATCTTCTTTTGGGTGGCGCGGATGATCATGATGGGCCTCAAGTTCACGGGCGACGTCCCGTTTCGCGAGGTCTATGTCCACGGTCTGGTGCTGGATGCCAAGGGCCAAAAGATGTCGAAGTCGCGCGGCAACGTGATCGACCCGATCGACCTCATCGACGGCATAAGTCTCCCGGACCTCATCGCCAAACGCACGAGCGGCCTCATGCAGCCGGCCAAGGCCGAGGAGATCCGTCGGGCCACCGAGCGCGAATATCCCGAAGGCATACCATCCTATGGGACCGATGCCCTACGCATGACGTTTGCAAGCCTCGCCACCCAGGGCCGCAACATCAACTTCGATCTCGCGCGCGTCGACGGCTATCGCAACTTCTGCAACAAGCTTTGGAATGCCGCACGCTTCGTATTGCTCAATACCGAGAACGCGGATTGCGGGAATGAGGGGGATTATACCCTCGATACCGGTGATCGCTGGATCATATCCCGCCTCCAGGAAACCGAGCGGGCGGTCGAGGAGGCGTTTTCCGGCTATCGCTTCGATCTCGCCACGCAAGCCCTCTACAGTTTCATATGGGATGAATACTGCAGCTGGTACCTCGAGTGGTCGAAGACGGTCCTCGCCTGGGCCGATGCCCCCGCGGCGCGCGGCACGCGCCGCACCCTGGTGCGGGTACTGGAGACCGCCCTGAGGCTTTTGCACCCGCTCATGCCTTTCATCACCGAGACACTCTGGAAGCGAGTGGCGCCGCTATGCGGCCGTGGTGGAGCCACCATCATGCGCGCGCCCTACCCGCACTGCGACCAAAGCCGTATCGATGCGCGCGCCACCGCCGACATGCAGGCGCTCATGGGCATCATCGGTACTGTGCGCGCCATACGCGGCGAAATGAACATCGCGCCAAGTACCCGGGTCCCGGTGATCCTGGATGGCGCCGAAGACCTGGCCGAACTCGTGCGTACCCACGAGCGGACCATCATGACGCTTGCGCGGATTGCGGAAATCACCCACCTCGCCGCCGGCACGCAAGCCCCGGAATCGGCAGTCGGGCTGGCCGGGGCCGTGCGTGTCCTAGTCCCGCTTGCGGGACTGATCGATAAGGGCGCGGAACTGCGCCGCCTCGCCAAGGAGATCGAAAAGATCGGGCGTGAGATCGAACGCGCGCGCGCCAAGCTTGGGCGCGCCGATTTTGTCGAGCGTGCGCCTTCGGCCGTGGTCGAAGAGGAGCGCCGACGGCTCGCGGACTTCGAAGATCGCCTGCAAAAGCTTTCCGCGCAGGAGATGCGCATGGCGCGGCTGTCCGGTTGATTTCGCACGCCTCGTAAAGACGCAAGCTCGGTATCGGCCCCGCATGACAAGACCCGCGCTTGCGCCAAGCGTGCGCCCCCGGTAAACTTACGCGCGTCTTGCGGGAGATGGCATGCCTCCCTTAACCGCCCTCGCGGCTGATGATGCCTACGATTTCCGGGAATCGGAAATGTGGGTGCGTTTAGCTGTCTACTGCCCCCAACCGATCCCATGCCCTCACGGGCCCGACTAATCCCGCGCCTTGACCGCCTGAGGAGAAACGGTGACTTTTTTGTGGATCGCCTGCTTTGCCGTGCTTGGGGCATGGTTGCGTTATGGGCAGAACCTGGCGGTGCAACATTTTTTCGGGCGGGCCTTTCCGTGGGCTACGCTGTCGATCAATGTCATAGGCTCTTTTCTCATAGGTCTCCTGTCGTACGCGCTCGTGCATGAAATCCCTGTGAGCGGGGCCCTGCGCGCTGGGGTCATCGTGGGCGGCATCGGCACTTACACGACCTTCTCCACCTTCTCGCTTGAAACCCTGCTCCTCGTGGAAGACGGACAAGTGGTGCGCGGTCTTGCGTACATCGTGGCATCACTTGCCCTTGGGCTTGGCGCGGTGTTTCTTGGGGCGCTTACCGCGCCTCACCTTTAGAGGGGGATCGGAGGAACGGATGAAGGATATCGAAATCGCGCGCATTTATATTCGCGAGGGCGACCACGAAGGCGGCCTCGACGTCATGAAACAGATCTTCGCTTTGCTCCAGGATCAGCACAAGGTCCAGGGGGTCACGGTGTTCCGCGGCATCTCCGGGTTTGGGGTCCATGGCGAGATTCACGCCGCAGACCTCCTGCACATGACCGCGCGTCTGCCGCTCGTCATTGAATTTTTCGACACACCCGAGACGGTCGCCGCGGCGCTTGCCGTGCTCGCACGACTCATTCCCTCTGGACACATCGTCAAGTGGCCCGCGCGATGCCTGTAGTGCACCGGCCCACACCGCGCATTGACGCCATGATGCGACCATTCAAGACCGCGCGTGGGCGGCGCCCATGAAGACCCTGGCGTTCATCGCGGTATTTGCGATCCTCGGGGCGATCGCCCGTTATCTGCAAGCGCTCCTCGTGGCGCAGGTTGCAGGCGGTCTCTTTCCATGGGACATCCTATCGATCAACCTCCTCGGCTCATGCGCGATGGGCTTTCTGTTCTTCGAGACCCTGGAACGTATCAGCCTAAGCCCCGAGCTGCGCACCGGCCTGCTCACGGGCTTTCTGGGGGCCTATACCACCTTCTCGACCTACACCTTCGGCGTCCTTGGGCTTCTCGAACATGGGGCCTGGGCCATGGGCATGGCCTATCTCCTGGGGTCGGTGGTGCTGGGTCTCGCGGCCACGGCCTTTGGCGCCTGGCTATCGCGCAGCGTCTCGGGCGAATAGCGCCGGCATCATAAATCGCAAGCCAGCACCAGGGCATCTTCCCGGCCGTGGCGCGTCGGATAATAGTTTTTGCGCAGACCGATCTCATTGAACCCTAAGGTGTAATAAAGCGCGTAAGCGGCCTTATTGGAGCGTCGTACCTCGAGCAAGGCGACCTGGGCCTGCCCGTGGCGTGCCACATCCAGAAGATGGCTCAACATCCGCCGCCCAAGCCCGCGTCGTTGATAACGCGGATGGACACAAATGTTTAGCAAATGGCATTCGCCGGCGGTGACCGCCATGACCCCATGGCCCACGAGATGCCCGTCGTCTTCGAGCACCCGGCAGCAGTAGCCGACCCGCAGACAATCGCGGAATATCCCCTCGGTCCAGGGAAACTCATAGGCTTGTCGTTCGACCTGCATGACAAACGGCAGATCCTCTCTGGTCATGGCGCGTAGCCGGATCTGCGCGGGTGTGCCGCGCGTGGACTGCGCCGGCAACCGCCAACTACTCATGGGTTGCGATCTCCTGGGCGCGCTTAAGGTCCGCCCAGGCGGCGGCCTTGTCCGCCGGACGCCGCAAGAGATAGGCCGGATGATAGGTCACCACCACCGGGACACCCTCGTAGTGATGGAGGGATCCGCGAAGCCGACTGAGCGGCAGGTCCGTGGCCAACAGGCTCTGGGCGGCAAACCGGCCCAGGGCCACCACGATTCGGGGCCGGACAGCGGCGATCTGCGCGCGCAGAAAGGGCAGGCACGCCGCCACCTCGGACGGCTGCGGGTCGCGATTCCCAGGCGGCCGGCACTTCAAGACATTGGCGATGAAGACCTCTTTGCGGTTTAACGCGAGCGCCCGCAACATAGCATCGAGCAGGTGGCCTGCGCGCCCGACAAAAGGCTCGCCTCGCCTATCCTCCTCAGCCCCCGGCGCCTCACCCACGAAACACCAAGTCGCGGTATGCGGGCCGACCCCGAATACCGTCTGCGTGCGCCCGGCATGCAGCCCGCAGCGCACGCACGCCCGGACCTCCTCCTCCAGGCGCCCCCACCCCTGTGCGTCCGTGTCGGATTCTAAGGCGGGCGCCGCCGCAACCGGCCCCCGACGAGCCCAGACGGTGATCCCCATGGCCTGGAGCCAAAGGCGTGAGGTGTGACTCTCCATGCCGAAAGTATAACCGGGCCGCACGCCGATGGAAGAAATTTTGCAGCACAGACGCCCCTTTAAGACCCGCGCGTGCCTCCCGCACTTTCGGTCAATGGTGGGCCGCGGTCCTGCCAGGGCTCGTGCGTGCGGCCGCCATCGCTCTGGGCGCCGTCAGGTAGTCGGCGAGGCCCGCGACCTCATGGTCGCTCAAAGGGTTGGCATAGCCTATCGCCCGCGTGCCCCGGACCCCGGCCAGGATCTCCACGACAAGATCGGTCGGACTTTCGCGGTGCGCGAGCACAAAGAGGTCGGGGACCGGGCTTCCGGGACCGGTCGCGGCATGACAGGTCGCGCACAAGTGCGTGTAGAGAAAGCGGCCCTCGCGCCACCGGCGCCCGCGCGGGCGCAACGGCAGGATGCCGCGCAGATCCACCGGAAATTGCCGCCGCAGGGCTTGCATCTGCTGCCATACCACAGGCATCGCGTGGCGCGCTAGGGCCTTGCGGGCCGTCTCGATACGGGCCTTGATCGGTCCTGCGCGACACGAGGCCTTGGCGCAATAGGATCGCGCCTCGAAGCCAAGCACCCCCAAATCGCTCTGGATGCGCGCGATGAGTCGCACCGACGCGTGATCTGCGGCCGCCTGATGCGCCTCATGCGCAAGCAACGCCACCTCTAATCGGAAACGCATGTCGCGATCGGCGTTCGCCAGAAGCGGCACCAGCACCGCGGCAAGCCACACCATCGACAGGCGGCGGGCGCGAGGCGGGCGCGCCCGGGGATGGCGGCCGATTCCGTGTCTCACACGGTCACGACGACATCGCTCGCCAGGATGGCATCGAGCACCACATCCCACTCATGCTCGGTAAGCTTCGGGCGGCGCAGATCATGACGGGACAGCTGATGCGCCGCCGGCGCCCGTTCCAGGACCACCAGCGCCCCTTCCAGGGTCTCCCTGTCGGGGAAAAGATCCGTCTCCAGAACCGCGATGCGCATGACGCCTTCCTCCGGATGTTTCATAGCGAAATGACGGCCTCGGCGGTCGCCAGCGCGGCGGCAAGCCCGGCGGTATCGAGATACGGCAGGCCTTGGTCGGGGACCGTGGTCTCCGGCAGCACATCGGCGAGTTCGAGACTCTCGGCCTGCACGGCGTTTTCCGGCGTGTCGGCGACCGGCCCCCCCATAAAGATCAGGCGCACGGCATGACCGAATATCGTAAGCCCGGCGGCCACGCGCATGGCCTCCGTGTGGTCATGACGAGCGAGCACCACCAGCACCTTCGGCGCGCCCATGGCTTAAAGGCTCACGATGCGCCGCGCGACCGCGGCCATGGCGCTGTTCTCGGTCTGGCTCCCAAGCGGGATGAGCGAATCGCCCTGCCCGAAACACTCCCACGAATGTTCGCAAACCGCCGAGCCCGGGCCGGCGCGCAGGCAGGCTGCGATCTCTGGATCCGCGGCAAGCTGCGCCGCGGGGCCGGTAAAAAAACAGCCGCATTGAATCTGGCGGCGCTCACAGGCGCGCAGAAAGCCGCGCAACAGGGGCGCCGATTCGGTTTGCGACACGAGAAACAAAATATCCACTAGCGCCTCCTTGTCATGCGCCACACAAAAACCACGAGGGCAGCACCCGCCAACGCCGCCGCGAGTGCCTTGTCCGGGGCCGATAGTCCCCCGAAAGGACCGCGCCGCGTTCGCATAGCGCGCGCCTGCGCCCAGTCCTGCCAGCCGCCGATGAATACCTGCGCGGGCACCCCGAGCATCCGAAGCCGCGCGAAATAGGCCACCGACTCATAAGGCCCCGCACCGTACGCGACTACCGGCCGCCGGACCGAGATCAGGCTACGCAAGGCCCCCTGATCGCGCGTGACATCGGCCATCGGCAGGGATCGCGCCGTGGGGATATGACCGCGCCTTTCATATCGCTTGTAAGACCGTCCATCCACCAGACGGGGTCCACCCCTGCCCCGCCGTAGGCGCGCGGCCAGTTCGGGGCGCAACACCACAAGTCTTGTGCGCGGCCAGGCCGTGTAAATGGCCTCACGAAACACCCCACGGGTCGTCCCGGCGCCGGCGGCCTGCGGATGGTGCGAAAGCCACGCGCTCAACGGGCCTTCCACCACCTCCACCCGTCTTTGACCGGCGATATACAACATGCCGGCCACGAAATCCTCGCGCAGCTGCCGGTTGCCGACCACCACCGCGGTCTCGGCACCGGTCAACCTCAGCGCCCCCAGGAACCAACGAACGTTCCGCCAACTCGCCAGACGGCCGCGCGCGGTCAGAAGCGTGCGCGGGCTCACGCAAAGCCCACCTGCGACCGACTGGCGCACACACGCCCCGCGGCGGCGCGTGTCTACGACTACGCTCTGCGAAGGCAGCGGCCACGGCATGTGCGATCGCGCCACGAGCGCCCTTGGCGCGGCCGCATGCCTTGTGACAAGCACCGGCTGCGGCGCGGCATGCACCGTCAGCAGCCCCCGATCTTCGGCAGGCGCGGCACGAATGCCCCGCCTCGAGCCGGCGGCGGGTTCTGGAGGTAGTAATTCACGAGTTCGCGGACGGTTACGGTCCCGTACAGGCCACCCATGGGAATGGGCGCGAATCGCCCCATGGTCTGCGGGGTCTCCGCACGTCTTATCAGCCCCGGCGACACCGAGGCCGCGCGCATCAGAAACGACATACCGACCACCACCAAAAGGATGCATGAGCCGCAGTAAAGCCAAATTTGCCTCGGCGTCATCGCCCCGCCCCCGGTGGCCGCGGGACGCACTTGCGGCACTGGGCAACCGGTATCCGGCAAGGTCACCCCATGAAGCCACTCTTTCACTGTCATAAGACCTCCCGCTCCTAGAACACGTCCGTCGTCAAAGCCACATAGAGCACATACATCATGACGACGAACATGACAATTTGCGCGATCGTGGGCACATTGAAAACCATGAATCCTCCTAGTGGCCGCCGTTCTTCACGACGGCCGGCTTTTCGACGGCATAGACGCCGGCGGCGACATTGCCCTTATAGTACTGGGCGAGCCGATCGACATTCAGCGGCTTGCCGTTGACGGGATTTATGACAGGCGGCGTGAAGTAGGCGACCCCGTCGCGCGTACGGTGCAGATAGGCCGGAGGCATGGCAAGGATGTATACAAAGGTGCCGACGGTCATGAGACCGGCCATCACCGCCATTCCCAACATCTGCTTTTGACCGACAGGAAGCATGGCACACCCTCCCTTAGTTCTTGCGCACGTAGACGCACCAGTGACGATCGGCCTTGACGGTCCCAAGATGCGTACCGTTAACCGCCGCCATCACCGTCGGCAAGGCCTCCATGGACGTCGGGTTATCCACCCTGACCTCTATCACCGCCCCCGACGCCGCCTCGTTCAAGGCCTTTTTGGTCATGAGCTGCGGGCGTGGGCACGAATCCCCCAATACATCCACCACGCGGCTTATAGTGTAGGTGGTCCCGTCCTCCAGAGTCACTTGCGCGACAGGGGCCGCCGGGGCGGTAGGGGAAGGGGTGGCTTTACGGTTGAATAGACCCATGACATTAATCTCCAAGAGTAGGTAGGGCGGCCGACGGATCGCGGGCATCGGTGGCGGTCTTGGCGAGCGCCGGGGATCCGGCCGCCATGGGTGCGGCCACCGACGATGGGACCTTGCCCTCGGCCGCGAGTGTGGCGCGCTCGCGTTTCAGGATACGCCAATACAGACCGTAGAGCGCGGCGGTCTGAATAAGACCGAAAAAGATCGCCGGTATCCCGGTATCGCGCTGCAAGGTCAGGGCATCGGCCCAGCCAAACTGCAGGCCGGCGGCATTCGAGTGCCCGGTCATGGTCTGTCCGGCAAGCGGCCAGTAGGAAAACGACCACATGAGCGAGGACAGAAACAGGCCGACGATAAGAAAGAGCAGGGCCCACAAAGCGCCGATATTGCCCTCACCCGTCTTGACCCACGACGATACCGTGCATGCGCCAGCGAATACCATGCCGATACCAAAGAGAAACAACCCGATGAATTGGTTGATCCCGACATCAAAGCGCATGGGATTGCCGTTACCGAAACTGATCATGGCCGTAAAGCCCACGGTCAGGATCATCATGGCCACCAGCAAGGCCTTGGTGTTGCGATAGCTCTTAAAGAGCATGGCATCGCGCAAAGCCGCGGTATTGCACCAGCGCGATCTTTGCACGAGCACCCCGACGGTGGACCCGAAAACAAAAGCCGCCAAGCACTGGCCGTCTACAGTAATCATAAATCAGGCCTCCAGGATTTTCTTGTACACCCAGGTCCCGACCCACGCGCCGATCACAAGGCCGCTCACCGCCAAGTAACCGCCGAGATTCATCTCCGGCGTAAGACCGAGAAAGGTGCTGACGTTACAGACGAAAGACAAGCGGATACCGATACCCATGAGCAGCCCGCCGATGGTGATCATCACCCACTCCGACAGATGCTTCGGGACCCGCCAGTAGAACTCCTTGCTCAAGATCGCGCTCACAAGGGCGCCAAATCCCATGCCAAGACTGATGTAAATCTTCCAATAGGCCCACGTCGGCTTGAATACCATGCGCCAAAATGGAATGCGGTTCATCGCCTTGGCGCCGATCAGGGCCTTTACGAACAACCCCGCGATCATCGTCTCACCGCCGCCCACGGTCCACGCGCCGACGATTTGAAAGAGAAAGATGTCGAATACCGCAATGATCGCCAACGCGACTATGGGATCCAGAGACTTCTTGAAAAAATCCACGGTATCACCCTCCGTTTGTGCGCTTGGGCCCTGCGATGATGCCCCAGGGCCGCCATGCGGTCGGGACACACGGCATGCCAGAGTTTCCTGCGACAGGCGTCCATCCGGGTGTAGGTGACCTCTCACGACCCGGTCACCACCCCTCCCACCCATACCCGTTAGCAAAACCCGCGCCAATGATGAAACCCGGCGGTTTCCTCAGCATTCCGGGGAATGCCGGATCCTGGGGTCACCATCTTGGGAGAGTGTGTCACCAGGATGGTGACGTGCGCGGCGCGCAGACCCTCACGGGTAGATACCCCCGAATCCCGCGTCTTTAAAAGTGATCCGTTCGGGGACCTGCCATAAAAAAAGGGAATGGATCAGGCACAACGCGACGGCGGGGCGCCCCCGAGACGGGCGCGCCTCTCGTGTCGTCGGCCGGCGCAGCACAAGGCGCAAGCCGTCGTGGCAGACGGCGCGCCCACGACGGTCACAACCGTCAAGGCGGGATCCAGGTTGCGCTTACGCGAAGCCTGCAGCTCCTTTTTAACCCGTGCTCCAGCCGCGCGGCCTTCGCATGCCGGCGACCTTGCAGGCCTGTTTCACATAGCCGTAGGGGAACAGCTCGAAGAGACGCGCGCGGGCCTTGGCGCCCATCCCGCGTTCCGCTAAATGGCGGATCGCAAAACGGGCGTCGGGAATCACCTGATGTTCGTCGAAAAACGCCCGCATGAAGCGGATGACATCCCAATGGTCATTATCCAAAGCCAACCCCTCGGCGCGCGCCAACGCCTCGGCCACGGACTCGTTCCAATCCCCGGGGTCGACCAGGTAACCCTCGTCATCGGTAACGACACGCACACCCCCCACACTCATCTCCATACGCCCCCCTAAAATCGGTCTTCATGGCGCCGCGTCATGACAAATTCTTGCCGGCTGCGCCCGCCTACTTGCCTTACCGCCGGACCCCGTTCACGCGGCACTCTTCCAGATCGGGTCCCGCGGATGCCTTGATGCAGGTCAAGCCTTTCGCGGCCTTGCCGCCCGCTGTTGTCTGCGGCAAGATTAAAAAAGCGCTACCCGAAAGCGCTGCTTAATCGAGGCCCGCGGATGTCATCACCCTGGTTCGTTTACATCCTGGAATGCGCCAACGGCCGTCTCTACACCGGAATCACCACGGATATCACGCGCCGGTTTCAGGAACACGTCACCGGCCGTGGCGCGGCGTTTACCCGCATGAATAAGCCGCGCCATGTGCTGGCATTTACCACCTGTCCGGATCGCTCACAGGCAAGTCGCCTCGAGGCTTACATCAAACGACTTCCGGCCCTGGAAAAACGGCGTCTCTGCCATCTTTGGGTTTTCGAAAACGCCCTGCATATCCCGTAAGGTGGAAACGCGGATCAAAGGTTTGATACCAGTGACATAAAGACGCCCTCACGGGATTTTGGCTATGACCATTATCCCACCTGACCTTTATTGCAGGTTGACTACCCACTTTCTCACTACGATAGTGAGCGCGCGGCCTTAGGGCCTGTCCCATGAAGGGGCATAGGAAGACAGCGGTCCCGACACCACGATGGTGTGGCTCCTCCCGTGCCCGGATATCGTCATATGCGCGCAATTGGGGGGAATATGTGGAAAACGATTCAACATCTGCACATGGCGGACGCCCCGGATGTCGTTCCGCCGAACGTGCTTGCCGCCTCGTACGAGCGATGCCGTGTATATGACGTGTGTGAGACCAAGCGGCACATTGGAGATATCCTCGGGGATGGGGAAACCCGAAATTTTCTCCAGCAAAATGGCAAGCTTGTCGCCTATGGACATACGGTCGTCAAGGAGTACGTCGGCGACATAAAGGAGGCCTGCGACCTTTTTGTTTTCACCGACACCGAAGGCCGCGTATTGGGCGTTTGGTCACGCACGGAGATTGTGTCCGCGGCAGGCAGTATCGGTCTTAGGCCAGGGGCGTCACTGGCCGAGAGTAGCGCCGGAACCAATGCCGTGGCGCTTGCGCTCGTGGCGCAAGGTCCGGTGATCTTAAAGGGCGAGGAGCACCTCTGTCGCATATTCCGCGATTGGACGTGCGTGGCGGTACCGGTCATAGGCGTCGATGGGGCACTCATCGGATGTCTCGACATCTCGGCACCCGAAGGCCCGATCTATGAGAAATTGGCCTTGGCGCGATCCATCGCGCGGGAAATCGGGCGACTCATAGGCAACAAGATATCGTTTGGCGGGATTACGATACGTCAACGCGAGGTGCTTTCGCTTTTTGCTCAGGGGGTGAGCTATAAAGGGATCGGGACCATACTCGGCATTTCTGTCAAGACCGTGGAAGAGCATCTCGACGCGGTACGCATCAAGATGGGCATGAAAAACCGGCGCGCCTGCATCAAGAGGGCGATCGAGATGGGTATCCTGTGACGCCCCATCCGCTTAAAAGACCAGGCGGGTTTCCCGCCAAGGCTTACGGTCTTTGGTGTCCGAAAGAGCCGCGTAACGGACGAGTCCATGGCGACGCCTGTAAAACCTAGGAGAGCGGAATGCGGCGTGGATCCCGGGGGACTCAGGCTGGGACCCGCGTAAATTCCCGGGCATGGACATGCTGGACCTTATCGGGGGTGCGCTCCAAAACACCCTTGACGAGCACCAGGACAGACCGCAGAACCTGCCCACGAAAGGCCTGCGCCACCTCCGGGGACACGATGACATTCGCCACGCCGGTCTCGTCTTCCAGCAGCAGAAAGATCAGGCCCTTGGCAGACCCTGGTCTCTGCCGGCTTATCACAAGCCCGGCGATGGTCACGACCGTGCCGGGCCTTATGCCCCCCAGGGCTGCGATCGGCAGGATGTGGGACGCAAGACCTTTGCGTGCAAGCCCCACGGGATGGCCGCGCAAGGAAAACCCCAGCGCCCGGTAATCGGCCACCACATCGCCGGCATGGGAGCCCGGACGTCGCCAGGCGCCCGCCTCCTCGGGGTCTGCAAACAACGGCAAGGGTGTCTGAGCGGCGAGGCTCTCCCACAAGGCCTGCGGTCGTGACCCGCAAACGCCGTCCAAAGTCCCGCCTTGCGCCAGCCGCCAACCATCGGCCCGCGACAAAGACGCGCCTCGCGCCACGGATGGCCATGAAGAACGCTTCTGCAAGGGTAGCTGCGTAAGCCGCACGGCGCCCTTGTGAGTAAGCCCTCGCACCAGATCAAGACCAAGACGCACGACCCGCCCGCGAGGATGCATCTCCAAGACCGTGGTCGCCTGGCTTAAGCGGACATCCGGTGCCAATACCCGTACCCCATGACGCCGCGCGTCGGTTATGAGTTGCGATGGTCCATAGAAACCAAGCGGCTGACTGTTCAACAGGGCGCACAAGTAGACGTCGGGGACATGGCATTTGAGCCAGGCGCTGGCATAGGCCAAAAGCGCGAAGCTCGCGGCATGGGATTCCGGAAAACCATAGGCCCCAAAACCATGGATCTGGCGATAGATGTCGTGGGCGTAGTCCTCGCCGTAGCCACGCGCGGCCATCCCCTTTAAAAAGCGCCCCTTGAAGGCCTGCAGATCCCCCTCCCTCTTCCAGGCCCCCATGGCGCGCCTCAGCTCGTCGGCCTCGCCCGGTGAAAAACCCGCGGCGACGACCGCGAGCTTGATCACCTGCTCCTGAAAAAGCGGTATCCCGAGCGTCCGGCCGAGGACGGCCTCGATCTCGCGGCTAGGATAGGACACCGCCTCGCGTCCCTGGCGGCGGCGCAGATACGGGTGGATCATATTCCCCTGGATCGGACCGGGACGCACGATCGCGATCTGAACGACGAGATCATAGAAGACGCGTGGCCTAAGACGCGGCAAGAGTGCCATCTGGGCGCGCGATTCGATCTGAAAAACACCTACCGTATCGGCAGCCGACACCATCTCGTAGACGGCAGGGTCTTCGGCCGGTATCTCGCCCAGCGCGCCAGGGCCAAGCCCATGCTCGCGCATGAGCACAAAGGCCTTTTGCAGCGCCGTCAACATGCCAAGCCCCAGGCAATCGACCTTCATGATGCGCAATGCATCCAGATCGTCCTTGTCCCACTGCAGCACCGTCCGGCCGGGCATCGCCGCCCGTTCTATCGGGATAAGCCGCGTCAGGGGCTCCTGCGATAGCACCATGCCCCCGGTATGCTGCGAGAGATGACGGGGACGACCGACTAATTCCCGCACCAGGGCGATAAGTTGACGAAAGGGCGATCCATGCACGTCATACCCGTGCTCGGTGAGCCGCTCCTCCAGGACATCGACCCCCTCCCACCAACCGAGCAACCCGGCCAGGCGATCCACAAGGGCGGGCTCGCAACCTAGGGCCTTGGCGACGTCGCGTAGCGCGCTACGTGTCCGATAGGTAATGACGCTCGCCGTCATGGCGGCGCGCTCACGGCCATAACGCTCATACAAGTATTGAATGACCTCCTCGCGCCGCTCGTGCTCGAAATCGATGTCGATATCCGGGGGCTCGTGGCGTTCGCGTGAAATGAATCGCTCGAACAAGACCTCAAGACGCGCGGGGTCCACCGCAGTAATCCCCAGGGCATAGCAGACCACGGAATTGGCCGCCGACCCCCGCCCTTGGCAGAGGATGCCGCGGTCTTTGGCGAAGCGCACGAGGTCGTGAACGGTCAAGAAGTAATCCGCATAGGCGAGCTCTCCTATGAGGGACAGTTCGTGGCGCGCCAGAGACCGCACAAAATCCGGCACACCCCGCGGATAGCGCGCCGCAAGGCCCGCACGCGTCAACCGGATCAGCTGCCCCAGAGAATGATGGAGGCTGCGGCCCTGGCGCGGATAGCGGTAACGGAGATCCTCCAGGGAAAAGCGGCAGGCCTCGGCCACGACCTGTGTCTCCTTGAGCCACGCCTCCGGATAGAGCGCGCACAATGTCGGGATATCCCGCAGATGCCGCTCACCGTTCGGGAACAGGGCCCACCCGGCCTTTGCCACAACCGTCTTCAGGCGAACGGCGGTCATGGTATCTTGCAGGGCGCGGCGAGCGCGCTTATGCATATGCACGTCACCGCAGGCCACGACCGGTCTTTCCAGACGCGCGGACAGGGCCTGCAGGCGCTCTTTGTGACGATCGTCGATCCCCGTCTTATGCAATTCCCCGGCGATCCAGAACCGCGCGCCCAAAGTCCGCGCGAGCGCCGCTGCGAGAGGATCGCGATCCTCGCTGGCATCCGGGCACCAGAGCACGAGGCAATCCGCAAGCGCGCCGATATCGGCGATGCCAAGATCGTAGTCACCCTTTTCCACCCGCCGACCGCGCGTGATGAGCTCGCAAAGCTCCGCATATCCGGACGCGCCGTTCACCAAGACCACGCACTTCACCCCCTCCCGGACCGTGATCTCGGATCCTACGATCAAAGGCAGCCCCCGGCTCTTGGCGGCCCTATGGGCATGCACGACGCCAGACAGCGAGCACTCATCCGTTATGGCAAGCCCACGGTAAGATAAGGCGCAGGCGCGTTCCACGAGCTCTTCAGGAGCGGAGGCGCCGCGCAGGAAGCTGAAATGGCTCAGGCAATGCAACTCGCTGTAGGCGATCATGCAAAGTAGCCGTGCAGAAACCACTCGCCGCGCGCGCAGTGAAATATCCAGAGGGACTCGTGCCTCGAACTGATGGCCACGAAGTAGTCGCGCACCACGGGCTCATCCCACCACCCCGTCTCCACCCGCTCGGGTCCGCGCACCAGACGCAAGGGGCCGCAAAGCATCGGCATCCCACGAACGACATCCAGCCGCTCGGGAGGATCCAAGAGCCATATCGGGCGATCGCCCAGAACATGGGCCGGCGGTCCTTGCAGGCGGCGAGGTGGCCAGGAGGCCTCCCGGCTCGCGCGCTCCGGACGGTGATCTGGATGAAGGGATAGCGCGCGCACCGAATCACGGCCGAGCCGCGCCTGCAACCTATCCAAAAGCCCCCGAAAGTCCTGCTCGCGCCATTGGCCGTCGCGCCACAAGGGCAGACTGCCTTCGGTCGAGGCTTCCAGGGGGGCCGATACCGTTACCGCGGTTATGGCCGACCCGGGCCGAAAATCCCGCAGCCGCTCCCGCACAAGACGCATCAGGATCTGCGCATCCCGCTCCGGGCGCGTCAGCGTAAACGCCTCCGACCGCACACTGCCATCCTCACAAGTCATCTCGACTGCAAATCCGGCCGCGCGCGCCTCCTGGGCACGCAGTACCATCACCCACTCACGCACGATCCGCGCCAACGCAAACACCAGGGCCTCGTCTGTCTCCACTGGATGGGAGAAGGAAAGCCTGCGCCTAAACCATGGCGCCGGTGCCCAAAAATCCTCAATCTCCGGACGCTCCCCCATGAGTCCCTCAAGGAGCCAGACGACCTCCCGACCGAAGCGGCGGATCAGACCCGGGCGCGGCAGATCGAGGAGGTCGCCCAGTCGCGTAAGCCCGAGGGCCTGGCAAGCGGCGCGCACCTCATCTGTCAAGGAAAGCCCCGTGAGGGGCAAGGATCGCACCGCAAGACGCCACGGGTCCTTCGACGTCCATACACAACGCACCGCTGAGCGCGCGCACAGCCAAGCCAAAGCGGCGGTCGGCGCCATGGCGATCTCGAATGCGCATCCCATATCCGCCAAGCCTTGCGTCACATGGGCGACGACGAGGTGTGGGTCCCCGAGAGGGCTTGCCTCATCCGTAAACCGCATCAATACCCCGTCGGCACGCAGGACCACACAGGGGCTGAAACCATAGGCAAAGGCCGCAAGGCCCTCCAGAAGGCTAGTCTCGGCGAGCCGGTCACGAACCCCGAGCGATAGGGATGGACACAAGGCATGGGCGCGCACCACGGACAGGCCGGGCCCAAGGCCCTGGGCCTGGGCACGCGCGTCGCAAGCGACCAGAACCTTGTCCTCGACCACGGCAAACGGCGCCGGACGCGCCGCGAAGGCCTCCAAAGGTAATGCCGTCAGGACCACAGCCAGCCATAGCATGGAACGGCCCCGAACTAGAGCGCGACGACAAGCGGCGCCACCGGGCGTCCGGCCTTACGGGCGAGGGTAATACGCACACCTTCCGGCGCGGGCTCCAAGATGAGGCGCAGGCGCGACGGCTTGGGCGCGAGGTCCCGGGGCAGAAAACAAAAGCTCCAGCGCCCCCCTTGGGCGGCATGCCGCTGCAGGGCGCGGAACTCCTGCTCACGGATATCGGTAAACCAGCTCACCACGGCCCCGACGGCGGGGCTCAAAAGCCCTTGGCTGACCACCCACAAGGCCTCCTTATGAGTCCTCGGACGCACGACGACCAGATGATCCAGCACGATATCGTGGGCGGCGAGCGCCGGGGCATAAGGTCCATAGGGGGGCGCGACCCATATCAGCCGGCCTTCGCGGCTCAAGGCCGCCAACACCGGCAGCAGCAGACGCATCTCGCCGATACCCACCGGCCGCACGCGCAATTCCGTCAGCATCCCGGCCGGCCAACCTCCCCCCTCAAGGCACTGGTCGAGCGCCGAGAAGCCCGTGGGCATGACGACAATCGGGGCGGAAACCGCCCCTCGATACATCCCGGCCCCCCAGGCCCCCGCCCAGGCCGTCATGACATGCCCTCCAGGCCCTGGCGCAACACCCCCACCCCGATTCCCTCTATGACCCAATCCTCGCGATCCCGTACCACGATCGGCTGAAAGGCCGGGTTCTCCGGCAGCAACACGATCTGCCCTACGCGGCGCCGCAAGCGCTTGACCGTCACCTCGTCATCCAGGCGCGCCACCACGATCTGCCCGTCATGGGCAGTCGGGGTCTTGTGGACCGCCAGGAGGTCCCCGTCCCGAATCCCGGCATCGCGCATACTCTCGCCGACCACGGTCAGAAAATAGTCCGCGCGTGGTCGAAACAGCGCCGGGTCGACCTGATGATGGGCGGTGATATGGGCGTGCGCGAGCAGGGGCTGGCCGGCCGCCACCCGTCCGATCACGGGAATGCCCTCCTCGTGCCGGTCCGGCAAGCGGATACCGCGTGCACTCCCGGGAGTCAGGACGATCACGCCCTTGCGCGCCAGGGCCCGCACATGCTCCTCGGCGGCATTGACGGACCGGAAACCCAGGGCAGCGGCGATCTCGGCGCGCGTAGGCGGCCGGCCGGTGGCCTCGATCTGCCCTCGGATCCAATCCAGAATCTGCTGTTGGCGCCCTGTAAGAATCGACATACTGGTAATATATACAGTATCGAGACCAAAAAAAAGAGAGCGGCTTCCTTGCCGCTCCCCTCGATACAGAAAGCCCCTCGCTCGGCATCCCTACCGAGGACATCCCTGCGCCCTACACGCATCCTTGCGCCGCGCTTCCCGCTCTTTTGACATCCTGTCGAAAATCCCTTTTCACGACTTGCCATCCTAGGCGAACCCAGGGTAGGCCTAAAAACACCCCCACCCCATCCGCCGAAAGTCGGAGACGGTAGAGTCCGCTGCACCCGCAAGCGGCTTATGAACCACTTCCCCACCGCCGCTTGCGACCGCGCCCGGCCATGGCTCCCATAGCAAATCTTTTAGAGTCCGGCGCGCCGCATAGGTTCCAATCACGATTCGAGGGTTCACCCCACGCCCGGGGATCACACCTGACTTGGGTCCTGCCCGGCCTTTCGGGCTTGTTGGGGCTTTCGCCCTTTGCCATAGTGGCGAGAACCCGAGAGGCGCGGCATGCGATACATCGACTACGAACCCGGCGGCGGCGCCGATGCCTTGCGACTTGCCGAGGGCCCAACTCCGGCCCCGCAGACCGGTGAGATCCTGATCGAGGTCGCGTACGCCGGCGTCAATCGCCCGGACATCCTGCAGCGGTCGGGGCGCTATCCACCACCACCAGGCGCCTCACCGATCCTTGGCCTCGAGGTCTCAGGACATATCGTCGAACTGGGATCTGGCGTGTCCCAATGGCGGGCCGGTGACGCCGTGACGGCGCTCGTGCCCGGCGGCGGCTACGCCGAATACTGCACGACACCCGCCGACCAGGCCTTGCGCATCCCCGCCCACATGGACCTGGCATCCGCCGCCGGCCTCCCCGAGAACTGGTTTACGGTGTGGGCCAATGTGGCCGACATGGGCGCACTGAAAGCCGGCGAGCGGCTGCTTGTGCATGGCGGCACGAGCGGCATCGGGCTTACCGCCATCCATCTTGCCAGCTTTCTTGGCGCGACGTGCTGGGCGACGGTCGGCAACGACGACAAAGCGGCCTTCTGCCGCGCATCCGGCGCCCATCACGTCATCAATTATCGGACGACGGATTTCGCGGAGGCGGTGATGGCGACGACCGACCATCAGGGCGTCGACGTGATCCTCGACATCGTCGGCCTCCCCTACCTGGAACGCCATCTCGGTATCCTCAGGCGCGATGGTCGGCTTGTCTTCATCGCGCTTTCCGGCGGCAGTCGGGGCGATATCGACCTTACCCCGATCCTGACCAAGCGCCTGCGGCTTAGCGGCTCGGCCATGCGCCCACGCACGGTCGTGGAAAAGCGCGCCATACGCGACGCACTCGCCCAACATATCTGGCCCGAGCTTGATCGCGGCCGGCTGCTTCCCCACATCGGCGCGCGGTTTCCGCTCAATGAGGCCGCGCGCGCCCATGCGCTCATGGAAAGCGGCAACCATCGCGGCAAGATTGTGCTTGCCGTAAAACCCTAAGCCGCACTGAACCCACCCAGCCTGGGCCACGACGAATATGACGCGGATACTAAAACCTTCAACTCAGAAGAAACTCATGCCCGAACCAAAATCCGTAGAGCCGCGTGCAGGCTGGCCGAAGTGCGGGATCGGTCTCGCCTTTGACGGTTGCCGGCTCCGGATGGTCGCCCTGAAAGATCATGTAGAGCATCACGAAGCGCGAGCGAAAACGAAATGGCACACAGCCGCCGTTTTGCTTGATGTGGCTCATGCCGAACAGGTCAAGCGGGAGATGGAATCATCCTTACCGCAGCGGTTGCGACGCGCAAGGTGAGCCAAGTTGCCTTGCGCCAGCTCGCCCAAGGCATGGTTTCAGGGCGGCGGGAACCTGTCTGTTCAAACCCTTACCCGCACCACGGAACCGCTTGCGATCTGCCGGACCCGTCAGGCGCGCTCGACCAACAGCTGAGGCTACATCCCTCTGTGCAATTGGGGGTGGGTGCGGTTGTCGGGGACAAGGAGCTTATTTAAGGCGTTCAGATAGGCCTTGGCGGAGGCGAGCACGATGTCCGTGTCGGCGCCATGACCGTTCACGATGCGCCCCTGGCGCTCAAGACGCACAGTCACCTCGCCCTGGGCGTCGGTACCGCTCGTAATGGCGTTCACGGCGTAGAGCTGCAAGACGGCGCCGCTTGCCACCACACCCTCGATGGCGCGAAACGCGGCATCCACGGGCCCACCACCCTCGGCGCGGGCCTCATGGTCCTTGCCGTTCCAAGCGAGCCGCACCAGGGCATGCGGCTTCGTACCGGTACCCGAAGCGGTCTCCAGGGCCACGAGCTTCACGGACTCCACGGCCTCCAAGGCGCCCTCGCTCACGAGCGCCTGGAGATCCTCATCGAAGATCTCGTGCTTCTTGTCCGCGAGGTCCTTGAAGCGCTCGAAGGCCTGATTCAAAGCGGCGTCGTCTTTCAAGGTGATGCCGATCTCCGCCAAGCGCGCGCGAAAGGCATTACGCCCCGAGTGCTTGCCGAGCACCATGCGGTTCGCGGTCCAGCCTACGTCCTCGGCACGCATGATCTCGTAGGTCTCGCGGTTCTTTATGACACCATCCTGGTGAATGCCGGCCTCGTGGGCAAAGGCATTGGCGCCGACGATCGCCTTATTGGGCTGCACGGCAAAACCGGTGACGGTCGATACCAAACGACTGGCCGCCACGATGTGCGGGGTCTCGATGCGCGTATCGCACGTGAACACGTCCTGGCGGGTACGCACGGCCATGACGATCTCCTCCAGAGCGGCGTTACCGGCACGCTCCCCAAGCCCGTTGATCGTGCACTCGACCTGGCGGGCCCCGTGGTACACGGCCGCCAGGGAATTGGCGACCGCCAGACCCAGATCATTATGACAATGAACCGAGAAGATAGCCTGATCAGCGTTCGGGACGCGGTTTCTCAGCATCGCGATGAGTTCCCCAAACTGCGCGGGAACACTGTAGCCGACGGTGTCGGGTATATTGACGGTACGCGCACCGGCGGTAATCACCGCCTCCATGACCCGGCACAGGAAATCCGGATCCGAGCGCCCGGCATCCTCCGCCGAGAACTCCACGTCATCGGTGAACTGCCGGGCATAGCGCACCGCCTTCACCGCGCCCTCAAGTACGGCCTCGGGGCTCATGCGCAACTTCTCGCGCATATGAATGGGGGAGGTCGCGATAAAGGTATGGATGCGCCCGGCGCGCGCCGGCTTCAATGCCTCCGCCGCGCGGTCGATGTCCTTGGTCAACGCCCGCGCAAGCCCGCACACCCGGCTCTCCGTAATCGCCTCAGCCACCGCCTTCACCGCCTTGAAGTCGTCGGGGCTTGCGATCGGGAACCCGGCCTCGATGACATCGACCCGCAACCGCTCCAAGGCGCGCGCGATGCGCACCTTCTCCTCGCAGGTCATGGATGCGCCGGGGCTCTGTTCCCCATCGCGCAATGTAGTATCGAACACCAAGAGTTGATCGGTCATCGCGTTTAGGCTACCCCAGGTCGGCGCCAGATAGCGCCATTTCTCCTTTGATCGGCGGGACTCTAGCCAAAAAACCCCGCAAAGTCTATCAAAAACCCGCCCTATGAGACCGGCCCCGCAAAGGTCGCGACCAGTCCCGGCGCCTACAGGCCTACACGCCCTCGTCGGTCGAAGGCCCGGGTCCGAACGGTCCCCTCCCCGCACCACCATATCGCAGCCGCTTTCATGGACCGCGCGGCCCGGACGCCGCGCCCCGAAAAAGCCACACGAGCGGTAGGCAGACAAAAAACAGGATCCCCATGAGTTCGAAGTCATCGATGTACGCGAGCATCTCGGACTGGCGTAACACCGTCTGGTAGAGATGCGTGAGCCCGGCCATGGGTAC
>JAKARW010000067.1 GCA_021819125.1 Pseudomonadota bacterium
GGAGACGGGAACATCTGATAGGCCCGGACTTCGCTATCGGGCGGCATGCTGCCCACACCGCGGTCATGCGCTAAGATATCCGCGCCCATGAGCCTCGATTACGCGACCCTGAACCTGCTGCGCCAGAACCATCCGGCCTGGCGCCTATTGTGCTCCGACCACGCGCCGCTCGTGGCAAGCTTCCTTGAGCGCGCGTTCGTGACCCCCAACCTCCGGGCCATATCCGAAGCCGACCTCGTCGAGGCCCTGGAAGACGAGCTCTACGGGCTGCGCCAACAGCTGGGCGCGGCGGCTTTCCCGCGGACCGCGCGCGCCTATCTCGACGACTGGGCCTCGCCCGACCGGGACTGGCTGCGCAAATTCTACGCGCCGCAATCAGACGAACCTCAGTACGATCTCACTCCGGCCGCCGAGAAGGCCATCGCCTGGCTTGCGACGCTCGCTGCGCGCTCGTTTGTCGGCACCGGGTCGCGGCTTTTGACCCTCTTTACCCTCCTGCGCCAGATGAGCGAGGGCAGCGAGACCGACCCCGCGGTGCGCCTGGCCGAACTGCAAAGACGCCGTGACGACATCGACGCGGAGATGGCACGCATCGCCCGCGGCGACGTGCCGATCCTCGAAGACAGCGCCCTCAAGGACCGCTTCCAGCAGTTCACGCAACTCTCCCGCGAGTTGCTCTCGGACTTTCGTCAGGTCGAGCACAACTTCCGTCTGCTCGACCGCCGCGTGCGCGAGCGTATCGCCCTTTGGGAGGGCTCCAAGGGCGCTTTGCTGGCCGAGATCCTCGGCGAACGCGACCTCATTACCGACTCCGACGAGGGCCGAAGCTTTCAGGCGTTCTTCGACTTCCTCATGGCAAGCGACCGCGAGGAGGAGCTGACGCGCAGGCTTGCGCAGATCCTGGCATTGCCGGCGATATCGGCGCTCGCGCCCGATCCGCGCATCCGCCGCATCCATCACGACTGGCTGGCGGCAGGCGAGCACACCCAACGCACGGTGGCCCAGCTTTCCCGGCAACTACGCCGCTTCCTGGATGATCGCGCGTGGCTTGAGAATCGTCGCATCATGGACCTTTTGCGCGATATCGAGGGGCTCGCCCTGGGGCTACGCGAGACCCCGCCGCCAGGAGCCGTCATGACCCTACCCGAGACCGCGGCGGCCATCGAACTGCCATTCGAGCGCCCGCTCTACAGCCCGCCGCTACGTCCGGCGATCCTCGACACCCCGATCGCCGAGGGGCTTGCCGATGTCGATGACAGCGCGCTCTACACCCAGATCGTGGTCGATACCGCAGAGCTCGCGCGCCACGTGCGCCAGGCCCTGCAAAACCGTTCGCAGGTGACGCTGCGCGAGATCTGCGAGCTCCACCCGCTGCGTCATGGGTTGGCGGAGCTTGTCGCCTACCTGAATCTCGCGGCCGCCGACACCAAGGCGTGCGTCGACGAAAACGTGACGGATGCCATCATATGGCGTAGTGTGCAGGCCGACGGGCGACAGCGACAGCGGCGCGCGCACATCCCGCGCGTCATCTTCACGAGATAAAGGCATGATCGAAGAACCGGTGGATGCCGGGATCGAACTCTCGGCGGTCGTGATCCCGCTTTTGAAGGGGGTCATCTACGAAGACGGCGAGGCCCGGCTGTGGGACGCGCTCTTGCGCTTGCGGGCTCGGGTCGGTGAGTATGTCGGGGTGCTCGGGCTCGAGCTTGTGATCGACGAGGCCGAGGGCTACGCCTTTTTGCGCTCGCGGCCCACCGAGGACGACACCCTCCCACGGCTTGTAACGCGTCGTGCGCTGCCGTTTGCGGTAAGCCTGCTGCTTGCGCTTTTGCGAAAACGCCTCGCCGAATTCGATGCCACCGGTAGTGACACAAGGCTTGTGCTCACGCGCGATGAGATCGTGGAACTGGTGCGCGTGTTCGTCCCGGAGACCGCAAACGAGGTGCGGCGCATCGACCAGATCGAGACCCATATCAACCGCATCGCCGATCTCGGCTTCGTGCGCCGCCTAAAGCCCGCCGGATCCGCCTCGGGGCCTGCCACCTACGAGGTGCGGCGCATCCTGAAGGCGTTTGTCGATGCCCAATGGCTGGCCGATTTCGCCGATCGCCTCAAGGCCTACAAAGACCAGCTCGCGCCATCGACGGAGACCGCCGGTGACGACGCCTGACGTAGCCCCGGCCCCCGAGACCTTGAGCCTCGACTTCGTGGCTGACGACCGGCTCGCGGGCTTTCGCCTGCGACGCCTCGAGGTCTTCAACTGGGGGACCTTCGACGGCCGGGTGTGGTCGCTTGCCCCCGACGGGCGCAACGCGCTTGTGACCGGCGACATCGGCTCTGGCAAATCGACTTTGGTCGACGCCGTGACTACATTGCTTGTGCCGGCGCAGCGCATCGCCTACAACAAAGCCGCGGGGGCCGATCTCAAGGAGCGCTCGCTACGCTCCTATGTGCTCGGTCACTATAAGTCGGAGCGCGGCGAGGCAAGCCACGCGGCGCGCCCCATCGCGCTACGCGACCACAAGCACTATTCGGTGATCCTCGGGGTCTTCCACAACGCCGGCTACGACCAGACCGTGACCATTGCCCAGGTATTCTGGATCAAGGATCCCCAGGGTCCGCCGGCGCGCTTTTATGTCGGCGCCGAGCGCGCGCTCGCCATCGCCGAGGATTTCGCGCAGTTTGGATCGGACATAACGAGCCTGCGCAAACGGCTGCGCGCCCAAGGCGTCGAGATCTTCGACAGCTTTCCGCCCTACGGGGCGTGGTTTCGGCGGCGCTTTGGGATCGACAATGAACAGGCCCTCGACCTGTTCCACCAGACGGTGTCCATGAAATCCGTCGGCAACCTCACCGACTTCGTGCGCCACCATATGCTCGAACCGTTCGACGTGGCCCCGCGCATCCAGGCTTTGATCGACCACTTCGATAACCTAAACCGCGCCCACGAGGCGGTCTTGAAGGCCCGGCGTCAGGTCGATCTCCTGACCCCGCTTGTGGCAAGCCTCGACGAACACGCAAAGACCGAGGCGCTCGCCTGCGCCTGGGAGGCGGCACGCGAGGCCGTGCACCCCTACTTCGCGCGCCTGAAGGCCGACCTGCTCGACAAACGTCTTGCCCACATCGAAGAGGAATGGGGGCGGCGCGAGCGCGCCGTGGCACGTCTTACCGAGGCCCGCGATGGTTTGCGCGCGACCGAGGATGAGCTAAAGCGCCAGATCGCCGACAACGGCGGCGGCCGCCTGGAACGGCTCGCCCACGACATCGAGCGCAAGCTACGCGAGCGCGACCTGCGCGACGCCAAGGCGCGGCACTATGGGGCGCTCAGCGCGGCTTTGGGCGAGGCGCCGGCCGAAGATGAGGCGGCGTTTGCCGCCCAACGCGCGCGTCTTACACACCACACCGACCGCGCCCACGGCGAGGAGGCGGCCCTCCAAAACGCGCTGACCGAGCAGGCCATGGCGCTCCGCGAGGCCCGCGGCCGGCACGAGGTCTTGACCGCCGAGATCGCCGATCTCAAGGCGCGGCGCAGCAATATCGACTCGCGTCACGCGGCCATCCGCACCGCGCTTGCCCAAGCGCTCGGCGCATCCGAAGACGAGATGCCGTTTGCAGGCGAACTCCTGCAGGTGCGGCCCGAGGAGGCCGCATGGGAGGGGGCGGCCGAACGCCTGCTCCATAGCTTCGGACTGTCCTTGCTGATCCCCGATGCCCGCTATGGCGCGGTCGCGCAATGGGTGGACAAAACCGACCTCAAGGGCCGCATCGTGTACTTTCGGGTACGCGCCACCGCGCGCGCGGCCGGTGTCACCCTCCACCCGGACTCGCTTGTGCGTAAGCTCGAGATCCGGCCGGACTCGCCGTTCTATGAGTGGCTCGAGCGTGAGGTGGCGGCGCGCTTCGATGTCGCCTGCTGCGACACCTACGAACAATTCCAGCGCGAGACCCGCGCGCTGACCCGCGCAGGCCAGATCAAAAGCCCGGGCGACCGTCATGAAAAAGACGACCGCCATCGCCTGACGGACCGCAGCCGCTACATCCTCGGCTGGAGCAACGCCGCCAAGATCGCGACCCTCGAAGCCCAGGCGCGCGCCCTTGAGGACGAGATCGCCGGCTTTGCCGCGGGGCTTGCCGGCATCCAGACGGCCCACAAAAACCTTAAGGAACGCCTGACTTTGCTCGCACGCCTAGACGAGTACCGCGACTTTCGCGAACTCGACTGGCGCGCCTTAGCCGCCGAGGTCGCCGCCCTCGAAGACGAGCGCCAGAAGCTCGAGTCGGCCTCCGATATCCTAAAGCAGCTTGCCGCGCGCCTTAAGGAGGTGAGCGCACAATGCCAGGAACACGACCGTCAGATCGAGGCCGAGCGGGATTTACGCGCCAAATGCGAACAGCGCCGGACCGACACCTTGGTGCTGCGCCAGACCGTCCAGGAGGTGCTAGACGACCCGGCGTTCGCGCGCCACGCCACGGCGTTTGCCACGCTCGACGGCCTGTCCGCCGAGATCCTAAACGGCCACACACTCACGCTCGAATCATGCGAGAACCGCGCCAACGAGATGCGCCTGACCGTCAGCCGCCACGGCGCCGAATGCGCGCGCAAGCTCGGGCGACTGCGTGATCGCATCATCCAGGCCATGGCCTCCTACCGCGAGGCTTATAAGCTTGAGACCGCCGAGGTCGACGCCGCAGTCGAGGCGGGCTTTGAATACCGCAAGATGCTAGACGACCTCATCGCCGACGGCCTGCCCGGGTTTGAGGCGCGCTTCAAGGAGCTCTTGAACGAGAACACCATCCGCGAGGTCGCGAACTTTCAGTCGCAGCTTGCGCGCGAGCGCGAACTCATCAAGGAACGTATCGATCGCGTGAACGGTTCGCTGACCAAGATCGACTACAACCCCGGCCGCTACATCGTGCTCGAGGCCGAGCGCACACCCGACGCCGACATCCGCGATTTTCAGGGCGATTTGCGCGCATGCACCGAGGGCGCGCTCACCGGTTCCGACGACAGCCAGTACTCGGAGGCCAAGTTTCTGCAGGTCAAGCGCATCATCGAGCGCTTCCGGGGGCGCGAGGGGCAATCGGAGGCCGACCGGCGGTGGACCGCGAAGGTCACCGACGTGCGTGCGTGGTTTGTGTTTGCCGCGAGCGAGCGCTGGCGCGAGGACCACAGCGAATACGAACACTATTCGGATTCAGGCGGCAAATCCGGCGGCCAGAAGGAAAAGCTTGCCTACACCGTGCTCGCCGCGAGCCTCGCCTACCAGTTCGGTCTGGAGTGGGGGGCGACCCGCTCGCGCTCGTTTCGCTTCGTGGTCATAGACGAGGCCTTCGGGCGCGGCTCCGATGAGTCGGCGCAATACGGGCTACGGCTTTTCCAGGAGCTAAACCTCCAGATCCTGATCGTCACACCCCTGCAAAAGATCCACATCATCGAACCGTACGTCGCCTGCGTGGGCTTTGTGCACAACGAAGACGGCCGATCCTCCAAGCTTCGCAATCTGACGATCGAGGAGTATCGCGCCGAAAAGGCCCGGATCGCACGATGAGCTGGACCTCATCGGCCGACATCCGCGCGCATGTCGCGCGCCACTTCGCGCGCGGCACGCTGCTTTCATCGATGGTCACCGGCCGCCTGGACTTCCCGTGGCGCCTGCCGTGCAAGGGCCCGACCGCGGGCGAGATCAGCGCGCACTTCGATGCGGTCCGCGCGTGGGCGGCCGAGCTGCGCGCCCTCCCCCATGCGCGCGTGGTGATGCGCACCATCCGTCACCGCACCCTCGGCACGAACGCCCTGCCGGCCGAGATCTGGATCGATACGTTGGAAGACGCCCTGGCGCTCATCGGCAAGACCGCCTGCGCCCGCCCATTCGCCCGACTCCTCGCGGTCACCCAGGACACGTACCCGGCGCTTATCGACTGGCTTGCGCAACACCCGCTGCGCGCCCTCGAATCGGCCGAGGCCTGGGAGCGTCTGCTCGCGGTCATCGCCTGGATCGACAACCACCCGCGACCTCACGTCTATCTGCGACAGGTGGACCTGCCGGGCGTCGACAGCAAGTTCCTCGAGGCCCATCGCGGGGTGCTCGCGGAACTCCTCGATCGCGCGCTCCCGCACGCCGTATGCGTGCCGGCGGCGATGGGGATCACGGCGTTCGCCGCGCGCTACGGCTTTCTTGAAAAGCCTGTGCGTGTACGCCTGCGGCCGCTGGATGAAAGCCTGCCGCTTGCCGCCATCGGCGCCGACATCACGCTCGATGCCCCAAGCCTCGCGCGTCTGGACCCCGGGGCCCGCCAGGTTATCATCACCGAAAACGAGGTGAACTTCCTCGCCCTCCCGCAGGTCCCGGGGACGATCGCCCTATTTGGCGCGGGCTACGGATTCGCCATGCTCAAAGACATCCCCTGGCTTGCCCGCGCGCGGCTCCATTATTGGGGCGACATCGACACCCACGGCTTTGCCATCCTCGATCAATTGCGCGCGGTGTTCCCTAAGGCCCAATCCTTACTCATGGATCGAGCGACCCTATTGGCCTTCGAGTCGCAATGGGGGCACGAAGACCGGCCGACCGCGCGCGACCTTCCGCGGCTGACCGCAGACGAGCGCGCGCTCTATGACGCGTTGCGCGACAACCGCATCCGCACGAATCTGCGCCTCGAACAGGAGCGGATCGGATTCCAATGGGTGGAGCGGGCGCTGGCACGGGCCGTATCCACGGACGATCCCCCGTGAGGCCCGCCTGCCTTGACGGCGAATCGTCGGCCGCGGCGTGATCAAAGCGGCTGGAGGCCAAGGTCACGCCCGGCCGGCGATCCGCGCCGATCTTGGCTGTCCCCGCGACCGCGCGATCCACGTGCCCAGAAGACTTAAAAATACTAGGGCGAGGGTGCGCCTGGATCCCCGGATGCGGGCTTCGCTTCGTCCATGCGCGCCTTGATGCGCGCCACCTGGCGCTGCACGACATCGAGCCCATCCAACCCTATGCCTTCGCTCACCGATTCGTAGATCAAGATCACGCCGAGCATGTGGATCAGCCCGACGACGGCAATCACCAGATACCAGACGAGCGCGGTGGACACACCGGCGGCCCCCAGGCCGCGGCCCATCAGGGACCCAAACATCGAGGCCATGGGCCCCATCCCGTTATACCCGCCCCCGCCCATCCCCATGCCGTTGTAGTGACCGCCCATGGATCTCAGGGTGTCGACGAGATACATCCCCGCCACACTCAGGTTGCCCATGCCCACCATCGCAAACAAGAAGAGCGCGGCGGGCATGACGATCAGCCCCAAAACCAGGAAACGCATGAACACGTCGAGCGGGCGCTTGACCACGATGGTCGTGGCGCGCGTCAAGGCCGCCATCATGCCGTCGCCGTGCCATAGACCCGCCACCGCCAACGGCGCCGCCAGAAACAGCACCGCCCCGGTCAATGCCAAAACCAGGACCGAGGGGCCGGCCAGCAGAAACGCAAAGGCCCCACCGATACCGGGAATGCGCGCGAAAAGCGACAGCAGAAACACCACCAGGAACACGAGCGCATAACCAAGCCCCAGCAGCACGAGCACGCCGAGCGCCGCGAGCGTCACCCGAAGCCCCCCGAAGAAGGCGCTTATGAACGGGCGAATGGGCCGGTCATAGGCCTGATCGGCCAGCATGAGGCCGCTGCCGTTCACGCCCATGACCGCCACCACCAGCGCCACGAGCCCAAGGAGCATGGCGAGAGCCATCTGTCCCCCGCCCCTTAAGGCCATGTCCGAGGCCCCGATGATCGCAAGGCCCGCCACCGCGAAACTCCCCGCCAGCATGGAAAGCGCCCGCCAGTTATACAATGCCTCGTAACTGCGTAACAGCACACCCAGATTATCGGCTGCCTTTCTGTCCATACATCCTCCCGTTGTTTTTATGGTGGCGCTTTTCGGCCTACCGGCATGGGCGCCCATGACACCCACACGGATCGATGGAACCACCCTTTCATATCACAGAAACTCCTCCCGTGACAGAAACCTAGGTGATAGCGGTTCAAGGCTCGTCAATAATAGAATAGCCGCTTGCCATGTGCGGCCATCACATCTCGGGTGCGGGACTGTGGTCCGCGCCCGGCATCACCATGAGTCTTCCTCCCGCCCCCCCTGATGGGCACAGGGCGCGCCGAGGTCACCGCAAACCCCTCCCCAAGGCTTGCCAGCTAGGCTGATCGCGTATCCCTACGGGGGTATGGCCTGGAAGGCGGCCGCGGTGTGGACTGTGTCTAAACTTTGCGAAGAGAGGCTCATGGACTATTTACCCATTTTCCTTGATATCCGCGCGGCCCGCGTCCTGGTGGTCGGTGGGGGCGAGGTCGCGGCGCGCAAGGTGGGATTGCTCCAAGGCGCGGGTGGGCGCGTGGTGGTCGTATCCCCGGAGCTGTGCCCGAAACTCGTAGCCGCGAAGGCTGCTGGCGAAATCACGCATATCGCGCGCGCGTTCACGGTCGAAGACGTCGCGGGGGCGCGCATCGTGATCGCCGCCACCAACCATGCGGCCACCAATAAACGGGTCTATCAGGCGGCCACCGCCGCCCGGGTACCGGTCAACGTAGTCGATCACCCGGCACTTTGCACCTTCATCATGCCCTCGATCATCGATCGCTCGCCGGTGCTGGTGGCCGTGTCGAGCGGCGGGACCTCACCGGTCCTTGCGCGCCTCCTGCGCGCACGCCTCGAGACCTTGGTCGCATCGACCTATGGCGCGCTTGCCGCGTTCATGGCCCGCCATCGCCCCGAGGTCCGTCAACGGATCGCCTCCCCCGCCCATAGACGCCGCTTCTGGGAGCGCGTACTCCAGGGGCCGGCCGCCGAATTGCTGCTCGCAGGCCAGGAGGCCGCGGCGGCGGAGGCCTTCGAACGCGAACTGGCACAGCCCGAAGGCCGTGGCGTGGGGCTTGTGTCGCTGGTCGGCGCGGGCCCCGGCGACCCGGATCTCCTCACCCTGCGCGCCCTTAGGCTCATGCAGGAGGCCGACATCGTCGTCCATGACCGCCTGGTGGCAGCCCCCATCCTCGCGCTCTGCCGGCGCGAGGCCGAGCGCATCGATGTCGGCAAAGACGCCGGGCATCATGCCGTGCCTCAGGAGAAAATCAACCAGCTGCTCGTGGAGCTTGGCGCAAGCGGCCGGCGCGTCGTGCGTCTCAAGGGCGGTGACCCCTTCGTCTTCGGGCGTGGCGGCGAAGAGATCGATGCCCTGATCGAGGCCGGCATCCCCTTCCAGGTAGTGCCCGGCATCACCGCCGCACTCGGCTGTGCGGCCTACGGCCATCTGCCGCTCACGCATCGGGATTACGCCCAATCCTGCGTCTTTGTCACCGGCCACTGCCGCAAAGACACCCTGACATTGAACTGGAAAGCCCTCGCCCAGCCCCGCCAGACCCTGGTCTTCTACATGGGGGTCGCGGCGCTTGCGACGATAAGCCGCGAGCTCATGGCCCATGGCCTGCCCGGCACCACCCCGGCGGCCTTGATCGAGCGGGGCACGACACCGGGGCAACGGGTGCTTACCGGCACCCTCGCCGGCCTCCCCGCCATCGTCGCCCAGGAGGCCGTCGAGCCGCCCACGCTCATCGTCATAGGCGAGGTGGTAAGCCTCCACGATCGCTGGGCTCGAACCCAGAGTGTGCAGACAGACGACCTGCGCGCCGCCGGATAGACATAAGCCCGCCCTGACCCTCTCGCCCCGGCGCGTGATGGGCGCGGGGGGCGGGCCGCCCGAGACACCCTGCGTCGCGGCGCAAGATGGCGCGGTAGGGTTTTGCCACGGCTTGACGCTTTCGCCGATGAAGCAACACCTTGCCGCAGAATGGGGTCTTTAGGCTTTCGTGGGGGTAAGGGGGGTATTGGGCTTGCGTAAGGTGCCCCTGCAAGCCCGCATAACGCCTCTATGCGCGATATCGAACTGTACCATAAACCCTTGTGGGATTACCGGCGCTGCGACAAGTCACGGCAGGAGCGGTACAAGAAGCCTCAGGCGATACTTAACCCATCTTTCTCTGGGTTTTTTATCGAGAGGAGGCGCGATGGGCAACAGGAGGTTCGAGATGTAGGAGATCCCGCAAGTGATTCAACGCCTGCGATGGGGCTCAGTGTTACATCCTTCGCGGCTTTAAGGTTCTCCCGCCCTCAATATCCCGATATCCTTCAGGCTTTTAAGAAACAGAGCCGGAAAGACCGCGTGACAAGCACGACATAAGATAGGCCGATGCGTGGCTAGATAGATGGGATGGTCAGACACTTACGCTTGGATGACGCTGAGATATGATTGATGCTGGATACTCATACGGGGGATCGTGACACGTCTGGAGAGGAGGCAAGCGGCGAATAGCGGCATTTTTAGCGAGAGTTTGCCGACAGATCGCGAGATCACGTCACAAAAGGCGACCATGCGGCGAATTGCCCCGATGAGAATGCTGGAATAAGCCATGTATTGACAATAGATATATGTCTACCTAGACTCCTTCCTTGTGAAGGTTGAAACGACTCTGTACGGCATCCGCTTCGAGTGGGATTCGGAGAAAGCCGCCACCAATCTGCGCAAGCACGGGCGTCTTTCGAGATCGCGCGCGAGGCATTCTTTGACCCGTTCGTGCGGGTGGTGGAGGCAAGCTTCGAAGAGGAGGCGCGCGATGCGCTGATCGGAATGACGCGCGAAGGACGGTTGCTGTTCGTTGTGCACATCGAACACACAGACGAGATCTTTCGCCTGATCTCGGCGAGACCCGCTACCGTGGCGGAACGGAGACTTTATGAAGACGGTTGATCTCAAAAAGCGGTTGCGCAAGGATCGGACATTGGTCATGGTCTCGCTACGCGTACCCGAGGACGTGGTCGAGGACTTGAAGCGCATCGCACCGATACTGGGCTTTGGTGGCTACCAGCCGCTCATGCGCCACTATATCGGCGAGGGGCTACGCCACGACCTCGAGCGGCTCGACGACACGCCCCTATCCGGGCTGGTCGATAGCCTCAAGCGCCGCGGCGTGGACGAGCGGGTGATCGCTGAGGCCGTGGCCGAGATGCGCGGCATTGGATGAAGTCTACCTCGCAATCGAAGCCGCGATGATAGTTGTTACATCCTTCGCTGCTTAAGGTTCTCCCGCCCTCAATATCCCGATATCCTTCAGGGGCTTTTAAGAAACAGAGCCGGAAAGACCACGTGACAAGCCCAGCATAAGATAGGCCGATGTTCCTCTGTTAAAGTGGGAAGTTCTGACACTCACCCACGACAAAGGAAACCGGCCTATGGCTCGGATTGTATCGGGTATCGCCACGCTCCACCAAC
>JAKARW010000009.1 GCA_021819125.1 Pseudomonadota bacterium
GGGTCTCGCGGTCATGAATCGGAACGTAAGCCCGCCCTCATAAACGCGAACTGCTTGATTCGTATGGTGGTTTTATCCTACCGGTAGCGGTCCCGCAGGTACGGGAGCGCCCACGGGCGCAACCGCTCGCGGACCGCAGGATCGAGATGGCGAAAGGACCGCACGAGGCCGCGGCAGGAAGCCGTCCCGCAGGCGCACGGGAATCCCGGAAAATCCGCCTCGTCTATGGCGCAGGAATAGTCCCACGTGATCTCCTCGTGGGCCGCGATGTCCCGCAACGCCATGAGCACAAGACCATCTGCAAAGCCGGCGTTGGGCGCGCACGAGTGGTTTACAAAATCATCCGCCTCGCCCGAAGGCCCCAGATAGAGATCGTCCGCCACCTGGAGATGATAGTCCCCGAAATCGACCTGCGCGCGCGGCAGGAGCGGCCCACGAAATCGGATCAGCGTCGTACCGGCCACGATGTGATCGCAAGCGAACACCCCGCGCCCGTGCTGCGGGCTCTCGCGAATATAGATCACGGCCACGACCTCCTCCCCCTCATGTTACACTATCCCCATGCGTGCCTACCTGGAGCTTATGCGTCATATCCTTGACCACGGAGCCGCCAAGGGTGACCGGACTGGAACCGGGACCTTAAGCGTATTCGGGTACCAGATGCGCTTTGCGCTCGACGAGGGCTTCCCGCTCGTCACGACCAAACGCCTGCATCTGCGCTCCATCATCCACGAGCTCCTCTGGTTCCTCAAGGGGGACACCAATACGCGTTATTTGCATGAACAAGGAGTTCACATCTGGGATGAATGGGCGGACGCTGACGGCGACCTGGGACCTATCTACGGCGCCCAATGGCGCTCGTGGCCGACAACGGGCGGCGAGACCATCGATCAGATCCGTGAGGTCGTCGAGACGATCCGGCGCGATCCCAACTCCCGCCGCTTGGTCGTATCGGCGTGGAACGTGGCGGCCCTGCCGCAGATGCGCCTTGCCCCCTGCCATGCCCTCTTCCAGTTCTATGTCGCCGAGGGACGGCTTTCCTGTCAGCTCTACCAGCGCAGTGCCGATGTGTTCCTCGGTGTGCCCTTCAACATCGCCTCCTATGCGCTCCTTACCCATATGGTGGCCCAGGTCACGGGTCTTCGGGTCGGCGATTTCATTCACACGCTAGGGGACGCGCATCTCTATCGCAACCATATCGATCAGGCACGTGAACAGCTGACGCGCGAGCCGCGCCCGCTCCCCCGGCTGGTATTGAACCCCCATGTCACCGATCTCTTTGCCTTTCGTTTCGAGGATATCGACATACGCAACTACGACCCCCACCCGGCCATCAAGGCCCCGGTGGCGGTGTGAAGCTCGCGCTGCTCGCCGCGGTCGCGCGCAACGGCGCCATCGGTCGTGACAACGGGCTCCCCTGGCACCTCCCGGACGACTTGCGCCGGTTCCGGGCCCTTACGCTTGGCAAGACGGTCATCATGGGCCGCAAGACTTACGAATCACTACCGGGCGCCCTGCCCGGCCGGCATAGCATCGTCGTGTCACGAGACAGGAGATACCGCGCGGTGCGCAAGGATGCGCAGGTCGCAGGTTCCCTGGATGAGGCCTTGGCACAGGCGCGCTCCACGGAGGTATTCATCATCGGTGGGGCAAGCCTCTATCAGCAGACCTTAGCCCGCGCCGACCGCCTCTACTTGACAGAGATCGATGCCGATGTGGCAGGCGATGCCTTTTTCCCTCGGTACGATCCTGCCGACTGGGAGACGATCGCCGACGAGGCGCATCGTGCCGATGACCGCCACCCCCACGCCTTCCGCTTTCTGACCCTTGAGCGGCGTACCCGCCCCCCGGAAAACCGTTAGGAAATCGTCCCCATCAACTGTTCGGCGAGCGCCCGTTGCGTGGCGCTGCCTTCCGCCTGCACCTCTTCGAGTATCCCGCGCGCGCCGTCCTTGTCACCCATGTCGATGTACGCCCGCGCAAGATCGATCTTGGTATCAACGGCCTCGCTGTCGGTTCCCCGGTCGGCCTCGAGCACCAGCTCGCCATCCTCCGCCCCACCCTCCGCCAACTCAAACGGCGAACCCTTTGCGAAATGCGGATCGCGGGCCGGTCTGCCGGCTGCGGCATTCCCGAGATCCACGTCGCCGGTCGTCAGGCTCGGGGTCCCGTCCTCATCGAATTGGATCGCGAATTCATCCACTTCGCCCTCCGCCTTGGCCGGGGTATCCAGGGAATGATCCCACTGAAAGTCGACGGACTGCGCCTGCGCATCCTCGGCCACAGAGGCATCCGGGAGGCGCTTTCCGGCGTCCTCCGCGAGGTCCGAGGTGCGGCTCAGATCCAGCGAAAAGTCCAAGGCGCCCGCGTCATCGAGGCGCGGTTCGCTCGTCTTCCCACTATCAACGGCCGGCTTGGCTCGCCCGAAATCGCCGGGCTTTGCGGCCACGACCTCATCATCCGGGGACCAGTCCAGGCCCGCCCCCACGTCACCGAGCTTGGGTGCCACCGCCTGCGGCGTGGACACCTCCGCAAGCTCGCGGGCTACGGCTGCGAAATCAATACGATCGGAAAGCCCCGGAGCGGCGGCCGGTTCCTCATCGCTTGTCCCTGGGCCCTTGTCTGGCGGCGTGCCCCGCGTATTGCCCTTGAAGAGCGGATTCGACGGATCGAGCTTACGCCCCATCTCTTCGACCTTTTGCCACGCCGGCCCGCGACCTTCGGAGGCCGCATAAACCTCCTCGGCGACGATCTCGAACGCCTTCTTGTCGTTGCGCTGGAGATAGATCTCGAGCAGCTTCAACTTGAGCTCAAGGCGCGCCGGCTCCTTGATCGCAGCCTCCCGCAGGATCTCCTCGGCCTGTTCGTCACGCCCATAGGCGAGATAGACATCGGCCTCTGCCAGGGGATCGACCTCGTCAGTATGTAAGGCGCCGCCGGCATTACCCTGACTGAACTCGCTCAGAAACGACACATCCGGGGTCTTTGGCAATCCCGCCGTATCGGGCATGCTCCCTTCCGAGCCCATGCCACCCCCCGATAGAATGCTCTCCTCGAACTCCGCCATGGTCTGCCGCCGCCTGCGAATCACAAGCAGCCCCCCGCCGAGGACGATCACCAACAAGGCCCCCAGAATGGGGGTGCGTTCGGACGACAACAGGGTCGAGAGGAACGACGGCGCGGGCGCCGGTGGCGGCAGCGTGACGGGCGCTACCACGCGACGCACCGGCCGGATCGGATGAGGCTTGACCGGCGTGGCACGCCCCACAACCTTCCCGGTGCGCATCGCGGGCTTCGCAACGACCTTGGGGATGACGCCGGTCGCGGCCACCGGGACATGCGTCGCGCGGGCCGCGGCCTGCCGCTCCAGCAACGCCAGTTCCTGATTTTCGAGGGTCATGAGTCGCCGGGTCTTTCGGAGCTCCTTTCGTAGGCGCCGCACGCGCCCCGCAAAGGATTGCGAACCGGTCGCCTTGCCACCGCCGACCCCCCCACCGGTGGTGGTGAGCCGCGCGGCCTCGATATGCAGCGGCCGCTCTTCGGCGGGCAAGAGGCGGGCCCGCGTCAACGCCCCGGCCACCCCCGTGCTCGTACGGGTCGCCGTTACCGGAATCTGCGCGAGCCGTGTCTTGTAGCGGTTCCAGGCACGGTTTTGGGAGGCGAGCCAGAGCGTGGCATGGTGTGCGCCGAGCGCGCGAATCTCCTGCGCAGTCGGGATCCTAAGCACCGATCCCGCACGTAAGTCATTGACATTATGGTTGAAAAACGCGGCCGGATTGGTCTTTAGAAAAGCCTCCAGGGCCTGCGGCATGGTCCCGGCGTGCGGCGCTGTACGCGCGGCCACGCCCCATAGCGTCTCTCCGGGGCGCACGACCGTTGTATGGGACTGCGTAGGGGACTCCAAGACCCGTCGAGCCCGGATCGGCGGAGGCGCCGACAGCGCCGTCGCCATCGGCCGAACCTGCGCCACCGGTCCGCCCTGCGGCAGCATGTTGATACCGCTTGAGGGATTCAAAAGCGCCGTATACATATGCAGCAGCGAGCCGCCCGGCCAACGCACATTCAGCAGAAAATGCAGGAACGGTTCGTCGATCGGTCGGCGGGTGCGCAAGATGACCTCGTAGCCGCCGCCGACACGCTGGACGCTACAGTGAATCGCGCGCAACATCCGCGATTTGCGTAAACCGGCCGCGGCGAAGTCGGCGCCGGATGCGATCGCCACATGCACGGAGTGACGCTCGCTGGGGCGCAAGGACAAAAGCGGGATCTCGGCGCGCAGCGGTTGCCCCAGGTTTGAAGTGACGGCAAGCGGCCCGAGGCCCAGGGCCTGCGCGAGCGGTGCATAGAATAGCGCGGTCGCCCAGAGAACGGGCGCCATTCTCGACCGGTATTTGCGATTCTTCGCCATTACGCCTGCTCCTGAGAACGTCTTTTCGTTCCCGAGATTTCATGAGTTACGAGGGCTTTCTTGAGAAAACCCTCGAAGTCGTCCTTCCGACTATAGACTATAAAAACGCCGCCACCAAACGCTCGGCGATCTGAATGCTGTTTAAGGCCGCGCCCTTGCGCAGATTATCCGATACCACCCATAGGTCCAGCCCGCGCGGATGCGACAGGTCCTCGCGGATGCGGCCCACGAACACCGGATCGCGTCCCGCCGATTCGGTCACCGCGGTCGGATAACCGCCTGGCCGGCGCTCGTCCAGGACCACCACTCCAGGGGCCTTTTCAAGCAACGCGCGCGCCGCCGCGGCCGTCAGCTTCTCGCGGGTCTCGATGTGCAAGGCCTCGGAATGGCCGTACAGGACCGGCACCCGCGCGGTCGTAGGATTCACGCGAATCGACGGGTCGCCCATGATCTTGTTCGTCTCCCACACCATCTTCATCTCTTCCTTGGTATAGCCATTCTCAAGAAAGACATCAATGTGCGGCAACACATTGAATGCGATAGGCTTGGGGTAAACCTTGCTGGTCACGGGTTCGCCTGCGAGCACCGCCCGCGACTGCGCCGCCAGCTCCTCTATGGCCTCTTTGCCGGTGCCCGAGACGGATTGATAGGTGCAGACGTTGATGCGCTCGATGCCGACCGCGTCATAAAGCGGTTTCAAGGCCACGACCATCTGGATGGTCGAGCAATTGGGGTTGGCGATTATCCCGCGCGCCTTGTAGCGCGCGATATCCTGCGGGTTGACCTCGGGCACCACGAGCGGAATATCGTCCTCGTAGCGGAAATGGGCGGTGTTGTCGATGACGACGCACCCGGCGGCCGCGGCCTTCGGGGCATAGACCGCCGAGATCTCCCCGCCTGCCGAAAAAAGACCGATCTGCACCTTGCGGAAGTCAAAGGTCGCAAGATCAAGCACCGTAAGCTCTTTATCGCCCGACCGAACCTTGGCCCCCGCTGAGCGTTGCGAGGCCAGCGCATAGAGATGGCGTACCGGGAACTTGCGCTCCGCGAGCATCGCCAGCATGACCTCACCGACCGCTCCGGTCGCCCCCACCACCGCGATATCGAAAGTTTGCGTCATACCTTTTAAAACTCCGGGCCTCAAGGCCCCTTCAACAAAGATCAGGAAAGCGCGGACCGTAGCGCCTCTACCACCGCGTCACCCATGGCCCGGGTCGTGACCGCGGCCGCCCCATCCTCGCGGATGTCGGCCGTGCGTAGCCCGTTATCGAGCACCCTCGATACCGCCGCCTCGACGCGCGCGGCGAGCGACGGCTCATGAAGGCTGTAGCGCAACATCATCGCCACGGACAAAATGGTCGCCAAGGGATTGGCGATGCCCCGGCCGGCAATATCGGGCGCCGAGCCATGGATCGGCTCATAGAACCCGCGGTCGGTCTCATTCAATGATGCCGAAGGCAGCATCCCGATCGAGCCGGTGAGCATGGCCGCCTCGTCCGACAGGATATCGCCAAACATATTGGTCGTGACCAGCACGTCGAACTGCTTGGGGGCGCGCACCAGCTGCATGGCGGCGTTATCGACATACATATGGGTGACCGCGATATCCGGGTAGCGGGAGGCGACGCGCGTCACGACTTCGCGCCAAAGCTCGGTCGCCTCGAGCACGTTGGCCTTATCCACCGAACAGACACGGTGAGCACGGGTGCGGGCGATCTCGAAGGCGCGCACCGCCACCCGCTCGATCTCGGATTCGGAATAGACGAGCGTATTGAAGCCCTGACGTTCGCCGCCATCGAGCGTGCGTAGGCCGCGCGGCTCCCCGAAATAGATGCCGCCTGTCAGCTCGCGCACGATCATAAGATCAAGTCCGGCGACCACATCGGGACGCAGCGTGGAGGCACCCGCAAGCTGTGGGTACAGGATCGCCGGTCGCAGATTGGCAAAGACCCCCAAGGCCGCGCGCAGGCCAAGCAAGGCCTTCTCGGGCCGCAGGGCAATCGGCAAGGCCTCCCATTGACGCCCACCGACTGCCCCCAGCAAAATGGCGTCGGCCTCGCGCGCAAGCTTGAGCGTTTCCTCCGGCAACGGCTGCCCATGAACGTCGTAGGCCGCGCCCCCCACGAGACCGTATTCGATCTCTACCGCCAGACCACTCTCGTCGCGCAGGCACTCCAGTACCCGCACTGCCTCCGCTACCACCTCGGGCCCGATTCCATCACCCGGTAATACTGCTACTTTTTTCATGAATGCCCCTTCGCCTGCGCAAAAAGCCAAGGCGCCTCGTGGCGTCTGCGCGCCTCGTAGTCGCGGATCTCGGCCTCCCGGGCCTGCGTCCAGCCGATGTCGTCGAGCCCCTCGAGCAGGCACTCCCTGCGGAAGGCATCGATCGCGAACGCGCCGATCTCTTCGTCTTTGGCAAACACCCGCTGGGAGCGCAGATCGATCGTCAACGAATAACCCACCGTCGCCTCCACCGCCTGAAACAGCCGGTCGATCACAGCCTCCGGCAACACCACGGGCAGCAGACCGTTTTTCAGGCTGTTGTTGTAAAAGATATCCGCAAAGCTCGGCGCGACGATGGCGCGGATACCGTATTCGAGCAAGGCCCACGGGGCATGCTCGCGCGACGACCCGCAACCGAAGTTGGCGCGCGCAAGTAGTATGGACGCGCCCTGGTAGCGGGGTTTATTCAAGACAAAATCGGGATTGGGCGTACGCGCCGTCTCCTGTCCCGGCTCGCCGTGATCGAGATAGCGCCAGTTGTCGAACAGATTGATCCCGAAACCGCTGCGCGCCACCGCCTTCAAGAATTGCTTGGGGATGATCGCGTCGGTATCGACATTCAAACGGTCGAGCGGGACGACGAGCCCCGTTTCCCTCTCAAAACGTTGCAAATACCCCTCCCTGCCTTAAAGATCGTGGCGGATATCGACGAAGTGCCCGGCGATCGCGGCCGCCGCCGCCATCCGCGGACTCACAAGATGCGTGCGGCCACCAGCGCCTTGGCGCCCCTCGAAATTGCGGTTCGAGGTCGACGCGCAGCGCTCGCCGCTTTCCAGGCGATCGGCGTTCATGGCCAAACACATGGAGCACCCGGGATCGCGCCACTCAAAACCCGCCTCGGTGAATACCCGGTCGAGCCCTTCGGCCTCGGCGGCGCGCTTGACAAGCCCGGATCCCGGGACCACGAGCGCGCGCCGGACTCCGGGGGCGAGTCGGCGGCCGGCGATCATGGCGGCGGCATCGCGCAGATCCTCGAGCCGCGCATTGGTGCAGGATCCGATGAATACCACATCGACTGCGATATCGGTGATCGCAGTCCCCGGACGCAGATCCATATAGGCCAAAGCCGCCGCCAGGGCCTCGCGCCGCGCCGGGTCGCGCTCGGCCGCCGGATCCGGTACACGGCCCTCGACCGGGACTACCATCTCCGGCGAGGTCCCATAGGTGACTTGCGGCGCCAGCGCACCGACATCGATCTCCCATTCATGATCGAATTGCGCGTCGCCATCGCTCACAAGGCCACGCCACGCGGCCACAGCCCGCTCCCAGAGCGCGCCGCTTGGCGCAAACGGGCGCCCCGCAAGATATGTGATGGTGGTCTCGTCCACGGCCACAAGCCCCGCCCGCGCCCCGGCCTCGATGGCCATGTTGCACAACGTCATGCGCCCCTCCATGGACAAGGCGCGCACCGCGGAGCCGGCAAATTCGATGGCGCAGCCGGTGCCGCCGGCGGTCCCGAGCTTGCCGATGACCGCAAGCGCCATATCCTTGGCGCCGACCCCCTTCGGAAGTGTCCCCTCGAGACGCACGCGCATGGTCCGCGAACGCTTCTGCAAGAGACATTGCGTCGCCAGCACCTGCTCGACCTCGGAGGTGCCGACGCCATAGGCGAGCGCCCCGAAGGCCCCGTGGGTGGAGGTGTGAGAATCGCCGCAGACTATGGTCATCCCCGGGAGCGTCGCACCCTGCTCCGGCCCCACAACATGCACGATACCTTGGCGGATGTCGTCCATGGCAAATAACGGGACATGAAAATCCCGGCAGTTCCTTTCCAGGGCCTCGATCTGCCGGCGCGACGTGGCATCGGTAATGCCAAGCGCCCGGTCGCGGGTCGGTACGTTATGGTCGGCGACCGCCAGATTGGCCTCCGGCCGCCACAATCCCCGGGCCCGCGCCCGCAGGCCCGCGAAGGCCTGCGGGCTTGTCACCTCATGGACCAATTGACGGTCGATATAAAGGAGGCACGTTCCATCGGCCAATTCCCGGACGACGTGACTGTCCCACAATTTGTCATAAAGCGTCTTTGCCATCGAAATCAGCCTGATAAAGTGCGCCCATGGTACGCAAAGGGGCCGCCAATGCCAATATTGCCAGGCGGCGCGCTGCGATCGTACGCTTCGCGTCTCACGCCTCGACAGAACCGCGCCGGTAGCCGACAATAACGACCATTGTTAATCGCCGAAGCCCGCGCGCGTCTTGTCCCGATCCAGGATCCCGTCATGACCTTCCTGCAACTCCTCCAAGCCCTGGAAGAACGCCTCGGCCGTGTGCATCTTCCGGTACGGCCGCAGGCCGCGCGCCTCCCGGACGTCTTCGAGGGCTGCGGCCTCCATCATGAACTCGCCGTCAGGTTGGTGCGCGCCATCTACACCGAGAACCGCTGCCGGCATGTCCGCGACCGGGTATCGGCCGACGCGAGCCTGCGGGCCATCACCCCGATCCACACCGCCGTCGCGCACGCCGATCATACCGACATCGACACCTATCGATTCTCGGCCGGGTTCCTCGCCACCGTGCAGGCCGTATTCGAACAGGAACCCCGGCCGCGGCCGCCCAAAGCCCAGGAACCACGCGGGCAGGTGCTGTTGTTCCGGCTGATGCGTCGCCGCGCGCACCGTTAGACGGCGGGCTCGCCGGCCACGATCTGGTGGCGCGCTATGATAACAAACCCGACCGCCGCGACCGCCGCCGCCGCCAGGAACATGCCCTCGCGGCCGAGCGCCACCCACAGGTATCCACTCAGGGCCGCCCCCACCGCGGCCCCGGCACCGGCGGCACTGCCATAAATGGCCTGGGCGCGCGCCTTGGCGCCTGGACTTGCGTAACGGCTTACGATCCGTACGGCGACGGCGTGATAAAGCCCGAAGGTAAAGGCGTGAAAGGTCTGCGCGAGCGCAAGCAGCGGCCATGACCGCGCAAAGAGCGCGATCATGATCCAGCGCACGACCGCAAGCGCGAGCGTAAAGGCCAGGAGTCGTGATTCGCGAAAATGCGCGAAGAACCGGCCGGCCTGCCAAAACACCAGTATCTCGCAGATCACGCCCAGGGCCCACAGCGCACCGATGGCGGCATTGCTGTATCCATAGTGGGCAAGATAGAGAGAATAGAACGTGTAATAAGGGCCGTAACTTACCTGCATCAGAAAGCATGCCACAAGAAACGGCAGCAGACCCCGTTGGATCGGTCGCCGTACGCTGGTCGCCGCAGGTGGCGCAAGCGGCGCAAGACCTAAGGTGGCAAGCCACAGGCCAAAAAGCAGCACGGCGATGACCGGCACGACCGCCGCCGCCCCGAAGCGGTCCAGGACCGGTCCAAGGCCGAGGACTACGACGATAAAGCCGATCGACCCCCACAGGCGGATGCGTCCATAACGGTCGCCGTGAAAGGCCAGGGTGCTGGCCTCCACCGGGGGCAGCGTCGCATACCAAAAGAAGCTGAACGTCATCATCGCCGCCGCCACGGTCATGAAGCCGTGCGCGTACGGGATGGTCAGAAAGCACACAAGTGCCAGCAAAGCCCCGCCACGTACCACCGTCAATCGGTGCCCGAGGCGATCACTCAAGGCACCGCCCACATAGGGGGCGACGACCCGCGACAACGCCAGCAGGGCCATCAGATCGCCCAACGCCCGCGGTCCGAAGCCACGCAGACGCAGATACAGCGGCCAATACGGCAAAAGGGCCCCGAGCGCGCTGAAATAAAACCAGTAGAACGCCGATCGCGGCCAGTCGCTGCGTGGGGTAAGGCGGCTCAAAAACGTCTCCTTACCGCCGGCGCGCGCGCCGGACGCCGGCTGCAACAGGCGCACACATCGGGTATGAGGGGGCTGGCGGACACAGGGACGGCATATTACCCGGGTTTGGACCGGTTGTCCCGGATCCCGCCGCTAGTCAGGGCGGGCGGGTATGCGCGGGGTCGCGCTGGTCACTTCGGCATTCTGTCCCCGGTGGCGCAATACATGATCCATCAACACCAGGCACAGCATGGCCTCGGCGATAGGGGTGGCGCGGATGCCCACACAGGGGTCGTGACGACCGGTGGTCACGACCTCGGCTGCCATCCCTTGGCGATCAACCGTGCGCCCGGGGATACGGATGCTGGGTGTGGGTTTCAAGGCCAGCCGCACGATGATGTCCTGTCCGGAGGAGATGCCCCCCAGGATGCCACCTGCATGATTGGCGAGAAACCCCTCGGGCGTGATCTCATCGCGGTTCTCGGAGCCGCGCGCGGTCACCACCGCAAAGCCGTCCCCGATCTCCACGCCCTTTACGGCGTTGATGCTCATCATGGCATGCGCGATATCGGCGTCGAGCCGGTCGAACACCGGTTCCCCGAGCCCCGGCGGGACATTCTCGGCCACCACGGTAATGAGTGCGCCCACCGAATCGCCGGACCGGCGCAGCGCATCCATATAGGCCTCGAGCTCCGAAACGAGTGCCCGGTCCGGGCAGAAAAACGCATTTTCCGAGACCGCGTCCCAGTCGACGGTCGCCGCCTTGTATGGTCCGAGCTGCGCCAGATAGCCGCGCACGACGATACCTAAGCGCGAACGCAGGTAGGCGCGCGCGACGGCGCCGGCCGCCACCCGGGTCGCGGTCTCGCGCGCCGACGACCGCCCGCCCCCCCGGTAATCACGCCGGCCGTATTTCTGTTGATAGGTGTAATCGGCATGGCCTGGCCGGAAGACCTCGGCAATCTTCTTGTAGTCCTGGGAGCGGGCATCGGTGTTTTCGATCAAAAGTCCGATCGGCGCCCCGGTGGTGAAACCCTCGAATACCCCCGAGAGGATGCGCACATGATCCTCTTCACGCCGTTGCGTCGTGTGGCGCGAGGTCCCAGGACGTCGGCGATCGAGATCGGGCTGAATATCGGCCTCCGAGAGGGCCAGTCCCGGCGGACAACCGTCGATCACACAACCGATTGCCGGGCCATGGCTCTCGCCAAAGCTCGTCACACAAAAAAGCCGGCCGTAGGTATTGCCGCTCACGGAAATCCACTCTTTTGGACGGCGTTCAACATCTCAAGGACGTCGGCAAATGGGATGCGCGACCGAAACCGCACCAGGAGATCGGCGTAGGCAAGCGACGAACCACCAAACGTGTGCCGGCCGGCGCAGATCTCGGCGTGCAGCTCCACGAGCATCCTCTCTAGGACCTCGAAGACGCCGGCGTTCTCCCCAAGCTCGCCATCTTCGCCCTCGCTCTCGATCATGCTCAACATATCGCGCGTCTCGAAAATGGCCTGGTCTAGCAGATCGAGGAACTCCTCCTGATTGATGGGCGTATGCATGGTCTCTGGGCTTCCGTGAGATGGTCACGATATAATATCAATCTTATAGCCAAAGCTTACTGGGAATCGCCTCATGACGCCAGAAGATCCCGTTGTCGATCCAGGCCTTGGGCGCCTGCCCGTCCTGCGTGTGGTCCCCATGCCCGCCGACACCAATGTCGCCGGCGACATCTTTGGCGGCTGGATCCTATCCCAGATCGATATCGCCGGAAGCGTAGTCGCCCATCGCCGCGCACAAGGCCGTGTCATCACCGTCGCGGTCAATGCCGTCCAGTTCCATAAACCCGTGTTCGTCGGCGATCTCGTGAGCTTTTATGCCGATGTCGTCCGCGTCGGTACGACCTCGCTTACCGTCGATGTCATCGTCTACGCCGAGCGCTTTCGCGACGGCACCCACGCCGAATGCGTGCGCGTCACCGAGGCCACCCTCACCTATGTGGCCATAGGGCCCGACCGCAGGCCCCGGCCGGTCCCTCCGAACGATGCCTGACCCCGCCCCTTAGGCCCTCCTGGCCCCGTTCGGGGCGGACGCCGCGCGCGTTGCGTCGAACACGAAATCCTCGCCCCGGACCCCCACCTCAATCACGTCTCCTGGAAGGAATCGCCCTTTCAGGATCTCCTGGGCCAGCGGGTTTTCAAGATACTGCTGCACGGCCCGCTTCAAGGGCCGTGCCCCATAGACGGGGTCGAATCCCGCTTCGGCCAGTTTATCCATGGCCTGTTCGCTTAGCTGCAGGCCGAGGTCGCGGGTACGCAGGCGCTCCACCAGATAACCCAACTGGATGGCGGTGATACGCCTGAGATCCTCACGCCCGAGCGGATGGAAGACCACGATATCGTCCACGCGGTTTATGAATTCCGGGCGAAAGTGCTGGCCTACGATCTCCATCACCGCATCTTTCATCCGTTGGTAGTTGTCTTCGCCGGCAAGCTCCTGAATCACCTGCGATCCGAGGTTGGACGTCATTACAATGATGGTGTTCCGGAAATCCACGGTGCGGCCCTGGCCATCGGTCAACCGCCCATCATCGAGTACCTGCAAAAGGACATTGAACACATCCGGATGGGCCTTTTCGATCTCGTCTAGCAATATCACCGAGTACGGCCTCCGGCGCACCGCCTCCGTGAGATAACCACCCTGCTCATAGCCGACGTAACCGGGCGGGGCCCCTATGAGACGCGCCACCGAGTGCTTTTCCATAAATTCCGACATATCGATACGCACCATGGCGTCGTCGGCGTCAAAGAGAAATGACGCCAGCGTCCGGCACAGCTCGGTCTTACCGACACCGGTCGGTCCTAAAAACAGAAACGAACCATTCGGCCGGTTGGGGTCGGAAAGCCCCGCGCGCGAGCGGCGTATCGCATTGGCCACCGCCTGCACGGCCTCGCGCTGACCCACGACCCGTTTACGCAGCTCGTCTTCCATGCGCAAGAGCTTTTCCCGCTCCCCTTCCATCATGCGCGACACCGGAATCCCGGTGGCACGCGCCACAACCTCGGCGATCTCCTCCTCGCCTACCTCCTTTCGCAGAAGCTTCGCGGGCACGGGCTTCGCGCGCGCCGCCAATTGCTTCTCAAGTTCCGGTATCCGTCCGTATTGGAGCTCCGACATGCGCGCGAGATCGCCTGCGCGACGCGCGCTCTCGATCTCGACGCGCGCCCGGTCCAATTCCTCCTTGATATGCTGCTCGCCCTGCAGGTCGGCCTTTTCCGACCGCCAGATCTCCTCGAGGTCGGCGTACTCGCGCTCGAGCCGCTCGATCTCGTCTTCGAGGGCCGCAAGACGCTTGCGCGAGGCCTCGTCGGGCTCCTTTTGCAACGCCACCCGTTCGATCTTCAATTGAATGAGGCGCCGATCCAGCCGATCCATGGCCTCCGGCCGCGAGTCGATCTCCATGCGAATACGGGCCGCCGCCTCGTCGATGAGATCTATCGCCTTATCCGGCAGCTGACGGTCGGTGATATAGCGCTGCGACAAGGTCGCGGCGGCGACGATCGCCGGGTCCGAGATATCGACGCCGTGGTGGACCTCGTATTTTTCCTTTAGGCCGCGTAAAATTGCGATCGTATCTTCCACGGTCGGCTCATTCACCAAGACCTTCTGAAAACGCCGCTCAAGCGCCGCATCCTTTTCGATGTATTGCCGATACTCGTTCAATGTCGTGGCGCCTATCGCGTGAAGATCGCCGCGGGCAAGCGCCGGCTTTAACATATTGCCAGCGTCCATGGCGCCCTCGGCCTTGCCGGCCCCGACCATGGTATGAATCTCGTCGATAAACAAAATGACGCGCCCTTCCTGCTTGGCAAGATCCGACAGCACGGCTTTCAGCCGTTCTTCAAACTCACCCCGGAACTTGGCTCCGGCTATGAGCGCGCCGAGGTCGAGGGCAAGCAGCCGCCGTCCGCGCAACCCTTCGGGCACCTCGCCATTTACGATGCGCTGGGCAAGCCCCTCGACGATGGCGGTCTTGCCGACCCCGGGCTCGCCGATCAAAACCGGATTATTCTTGGTGCGCCGCTGCAGGACCTGAATGGCGCGGCGGATCTCGTCATCGCGTCCGATCACAGGATCGAGCTTGCCTTGCGCGGCGCGCTCGGTCAGATCCACCGTGTAACGGTCAAGCGCACCGCGTTGTTGCTCGGCATTCTGGTCGTCGACCTTGTTCCCGCCGCGCCATTCATCGATCGCCGTCTCCAGGGGCTTGCGAGCCGCGCCACTTTCGCGCAAGACCCGGCCAATGTCGCCCTTGTCATCGAGCGCCGCCAGCAAAAAGAGCTCGCTTGCTATATATTGGTCGCCACGCTTCTGCGCGTACTTGTCGGTGATATTCAAAAGCCGCGACAGATCGTTGCCGATAAGGACCTCGCCGCCCGAGCCTTCGACCGTCGGCAGCCGGTCTAAAATCTCGTCTAGGCGCGTGCGCAGGGCATCCACGGCAACGCCGGCCTTGGCAAGCAGCGGCCGCACGCCCGCGTCTTGGTCGAGCAAGGCGGCGAGCAGATGGGCGGGCTCTATGAACTGGTGGTCACGGCCGACTGCAAGCGACTGGGCATCGGCCAGCGCCTGCTGGAATCGATTGGTAAGTTTGTCCATCCTCATGGGGCAACCCTCTGTCTGCGCTCAGGCTTGCAGATGGGGGGGCGGAACACCACTTTCAAGCGCTGGCGCACAGCCGCTGCCCCCGGTAAGTTTTATGATCAACGGCCAAGACCGGGCAGCAAGGCGGTGAGACCGATGGCCATGAACTGCACGGCCATGGCCGCCAGGATCAGGCCCATGACCCGAGTCGTAATATTGAGACCCGCCGTCCCCAGGCGCACACCGATGGGTTCGGCCAGGCGCAACACCAGCCACACGAGCGCGCCCACGACAACTATGCCGGCGCTTAGCGCCAATTCCGCGCCTACGCCGCTTGCCTTTTGGGCGTCGACGATGACAAGACTGATAGACCCGGGACCCGCCAGCAGCGGGATCGCCAAGGGGACCACGGCGATATCCTCCTTCGATTCCGCTTCCGCATCCTCTTCGCGGGTGTGCCGGGCGGGCGTCGACTTGGCGTGAAACATGGCGATGGCGATCAGCAGCACAAGCAGGCCACCGGCAAAACGAAACGCCGGCACCCCGATCCCAAAGAGCTGCAGAAGACGCTGTCCCAGCCACGTCGCAACCAACAAAATGGTCACCACGGCGAACGCCGTCTTAGCGGCGATGCGCCGCATCTCGGCATGCGAGCGGCTGCCGGTCAACGAAAGAAACAACGGGATCGCCCCGATCGGATTCAGGATCGCGAATACCCCAATAAGGTCCCTGATCTCCATCATCCCCTCCCGCCGTAAGATCGATCATCGAGGCATGCGTCTGCGTCCCGATTCGCTATACGCACGAGTTCGGCCGCCCCCATACTCCCGTTGCGATCGCATGGACTTGAAACCGTTCCCTTGGAAACCATATTCCCGGCATCGAGTTTACATTTGCAGGAAGTGTCGCAGGCGCCTCATTTTGAGGCCGTGCAACAGTGTAGGCAAGGCCAGGGGACCAAGGAGAATCGGCGCCAAAATCCGGCACCCCGCTTAGGGGTCCCCCCGGCCTTCGGCCCAGAACAAGCACGCCGGCCTCTGGTGCGCGCATATGAGACATCCAATGCGGGCCGTATGACCCCCCGTTCTCACAGTGAAGCGACGAGATGCGTGCTCCCGCCCTGCGGGCGAGCCGTGCGCTCATGACCGGCTGTGAACCACTCCCTCTGATAGCGCGTCGCCGGTTTCCGGCACGAGGCCCGTCCATACTGACTGGACGGGCCGCGCGACCGGTAATACGACGTGCCGACATAGCCGGCCGTATGGCTTTAAGTCCTTGCCGATGACCTGTCCCCACAGTGGGCGATCATAACACGACCACCGGCGCGGACATTCCCCTGGGCGCAAAACGAGACCCGCCGCAAACTCCGCGCCGTTGCTTCGCTTCCCAGTGTATGGCGCGCAGCGAAGGGGCGTATGCTCCATACCATCCCAAGGGCCTTATTGGCCCTCTTTCCCGGCGGTCAACAACGCCTGCGTGAACGCCCGATCCTCGAACAGGGTTTTGATGCCGGCGTGTAGCGCCCGATCCATGGCAATCCCGGCATTAGATCCTGACGCGATCATGGCGCTTGTTTTCCCGGTGCTCATGATGTCCTTGGAAAAGATCTCCCTCCCGCCTTTGTTCGTGACGGCAACGACCATGTTCAACTTTGCCACTGCCTCGCCCTCAAACATCCCGACATGGAAAGTACTGTGGAACTCCTTGACGACTGCGTTCACGATGACAGGAGCGTCGCTCGCCGTACGAAATCCGCGAGCGACAAGCTCCCTTTGTAGGGCGATTTTTATCGTCTTGGAGATCGGCTCCTTAGCGTAAATGGACGCCATTGACATGCCAAATCCATTCTTTTTGCTTCCAATCCTCTTATGCTTCTTTTTGTTTTTCACCTCGACATGCACCACCACGTTTCTCGCACCCGGCACGAGCGCCATATTTTTCATCGGCTGATAGGTAATCGGCGTGGTAGCGGTCATCATAGCGCATCCGGAAAGGACCGGGACGATGATCAGCATGGCTATAAGTGATTTACGTAGCATATGTTATCGCCTCCTCTTTTAGTCTTCTGTAAAATGTGTATAGCTATTTAGTGCCATTCTCGCAACCATCGTGCGCTCACTACCCTGATGAATACTTTGTTCCTGTTAGCCATTCTTACGCAAATACAGACTTCTGAACATGTGCACGTGCCGGACTGTTGCGGCATAAGGCAGACCGTGTTTTGACAATAGTCAATATTTGATCCCCAGTGTATTTACCGTGTCTTAGATTCAACGGTTTTACACAAACTTCAAAAATCATCACCAGCGGGAGGGAAGTGGCGTGCATAAAACCCATGGAACGATTCTGGCCGGCGTCGTCTTGGCCGCATCTCTTGCCATCGCGCTGCCCGCGACGGCTGCCGCACCGCGCTGGTATGGTGGAGCAACCCTCGATCAAAACTCGGCATCCGACTTTGGGGGAACGACCGGATTTAGCATTTTTTGGGGGATATCGCCCGCCTATTCACCTTCCGGCCGGAAGACTTGCTGTGGAGGCCGGTTACGACCACTTCGGATCGTTTAGCGTAAACGGCCTGCCCGCCGGCTTTACAGAGTCGGTATCCGCTTACGACATCGAAGGATCGGCGTCTACTCATACCCGTTCATGAAGACGTTTGCGGTTTACGGACGCGCCGGATTGGCGGCGGAAAATGCATCGGCTACCGGCACATACCCGGGATATACATACTCGGCGGCTGGGTCGACCATAAATCTTCTGCTAGGCGTCGGCGTTTCCTGGCGGGTTGTGCGGCATATTGCGGTTCGTGCGGAATATCGTGGCGAGGGGGATATTCGGTCGTTCGAGATCGGTGCGACGTACGGGTTTTGAGTTACATCAGGTGGGAAAGCCCACCGAAAAATAATGATCGGGGCGCGGCGCGGGCTTCCGATATCCCTATGACGCACCGGCAAAACACAGTCCCGATACTTAAAATCGCGATATTGCATGGTCTCCGGCATCGAACGCCGAGGGCACCCGCGCGCTCGCAAGGAGGCTGCTTATCGAGTCATACACACCCCGTTTAGTGTACAGTTGGCCGGGGAGGGCAAACTAAAGGGCCATCAGAGATCTTGGGGTCCGATTGTGCGCGGGCCCCGGTATGCGCGACGAGAAGTCCAAATCGCCCCCGCGCCTTCGGCATGGCCGATCTTAAAAGTACGCTCTTTGTGCCTGTGCTCTCACTTCGGCACGGTCACGGCCGTCCTCAGGCGGGCCGTGCGCTCATAGCCGGCGTGTGGACAACTCCCTTGGGTGGGGTATAGCCGGTCTCCGGCGCAAGACGCTCGCCCCCCATGACCGGGATGGGCCGTGCGGCCCACCATGCGGCGTATCGACATAGCAGGCGGCGTGGCGGGTGTCCTGGCAGGTGGCCTCCCATCGCCCGGACCTTATGCCCATTGCCGGCCGAACGGCTGGTCCCGCGGGCTCCTGACCCTCGCTTCCTTATGGCTCGGTCGGACGAAGGATACCCGGACGCCACGCCGATCGCCTCGGAACCTCTGGCGGAGGGGATGTATTGGCAAGCCGTGCCCGAGCATCATATCCTCACAGTCGACGGCGATAAACCCGCCCCACTCGCATCCCTATAGGCCTATGGACGCTGCCCTTTCTGCCAATCTCCAAGACATCCGCGACACGGCGCGGGTGCTTTTGCGTCTTGCGCCACCCGGCGAGCGCCGCCGCACGCGCCACAAGGACATGGGTCTGCTCCTTGGAGACCCTCGCCATCTTTGGTCTAGGGAACCACAAAGGGCCGGGGGTAGCCTCCCGGCTCAAGACATGGCCCTACGCACGGGCCTATTTTGGCCGCAGCGTCCCTTGTTTTGGGATTTTGCTTTTGTCGACAAACGCCACATCGCAGCCGGGATACACCCATGCCTTCCACCGTACCTCACGCATTGATCGCCGCCCAAGTCCAGGCCGCCCTGGAAGAAGACGTGGGGACGGGGGACCTGACCGCGTTGCTGGTGCCCGAACGCCCGGCGCACGCCGTACTATCCACGCGCGAAGATGGGGTACTGTGCGGGCGCGCCTGGTTCGATGAGGTCTTTACACAACTCGACCCGAACGCGCACATCACCTGGCGGGCGCAGGATGGCGACCGGATCGCGGCCGGCATGGTGCTATGCGAACTTGAGGGCCCGGCGCGGGCCTTACTGACCGGGGAGCGTACCGCGATCAATTTCCTGCAAACCCTGTCGGGGACCGCGACCCTCGCGCGACGTTACGCCGACGCGGTGGCGCACACCAAGGCACAGGTCCTCGATACCCGCAAGACCCTGCCGGGACTGCGGCTCGCTCAGAAATACGCGGTCCGTTGCGGGGGCTGCACGAACCATCGTATCGGCCTCTACGACGGGGTCCTTATCAAGGAAAACCATATCGCTGCCGCCGGCTCCATTGCCAATGCCATCGCCCGCGCAAGCGAGGTCGCCGCCGGCCGCATGGTGGAGATCGAGGTCGAGACTTTAGCCGAACTCGAGGAGGCGCTGGCCGCTGGCGCCTCCCGCGTCCTGCTTGACAACTTTGCGCCCGAGGATCTCGGCGCGGCCGTGCGATACAACGCGGGGCGCGCCTTGCTCGAGGCCTCGGGCGGCATTACGTTAGCCAACGTCGGGCGCTATGCCGAGACCGGGGTCGACTTCCTATCGGTCGGCGAACTCACCAAGTCATTGCATGCGCTCGACTTGTCGCTGCGCTTCTCCCTGATCTAACCGCCGACAGGCTTTTCTTAAGGCGGGCGGCGGCGCATCGCCCATCGTACGCCGCCCGCTCATCGCTTGAGGGCCGCCGGCATTCTTGAGATCCGTCGCCACGCGCCGCAGATTCGTAACCCGGTGGGCTCCTAAATTCGACCGTTACGGCGCAGGCCGCGCGCCAAAGCCGGCTGCTCGGGCATGACGGCCTTGCGCCCCACAAATCGTTTGGGTGGGCGTTTTCGATCGCTTTTTAGCCAAGATCTCCATTAAGAAATACGCCGCCAAAACGAGCACCCCGGATCTTCTGGCCGCACCCTTCCGGAGAGAGATCCGCCCGCGTGGCGCTTTTTGAGAAATGTCTGCGGCCCCATAACCCCGCGCATCGTCACGCGCCCTACACACGCTGGATCTTGCGATCTCCGCCATCATCGGGGGTTGGGTGTCAGGCGATCCAGGCGACGGTGGCCATCCGTCCGCAGACCGGGGTTTGACGATAAGAGTAGAGATCCGGGTCGCGAAAGGTATTGAACCCCCCGCCATAGACCGCCGTAACCCCAAGCGCCTTGAGTCGCAGGCGCGCGAGCGCGTAGAGGTCGGCGCGATAGCGGCCCTCGCTCGTGGCTATGAACGCCGCGTGCGCCGAGTCTCCAAAGGCGCGCCGGACCTCGTCTCCCACCTCGTAGTCGCCGGCCCCTATGGCAGGTCCGAGCCAGGCCACGAGTTCAGTCGGCGGCACCGGCAACGCCGCCACACCGCTTTCAAGGATGCCACCTGCCAATCCCCGCCATCCGGCGTGCAGCACCGCAACGGCGCGCGCGTCCTTCGCGGCCAGTACGACCGGCAGACAGTCGGCGGTGAGCACCGCGCAGATCACCTTGCGGCGCGTGCTAAAGCTGCCATCAGCCTCCGGCGGGGCCGTCCACGACAGCCCGGCATCGACTACCACCTGCCCATGGACCTGCTGCAGCCATAAGGGCTGTCTGTCGAACCCGCACGCGCGCGCCATGATCTCGCGATTGGTCGTCACATCGGATGGGTCATCGCCCACATGCAGGGCCAGATTCAAGGATGCGAACGCCCCGCGGCTTACGCCGCCCGCGCGACAGGTGGTGAAGGCGCGCACGCCGCGCACGGGCCAAGTGGCGGTCAGGACGCGGATCACGCCCCACCACCATGACGTAAAGCCGTAATGGCGTGCGCGAAATCATCCGGGCGCGGGACCTCGAGCTGCAACAGCTCGCCTGTGCGCGGATGGCGCACCGAAAGCCTGCGCGCATGCAGGGCCTGACGCCCCAGGAGATGGCGGGTACGTCCGCCGCCATAGGTCTCGTCACCCACGAGCGGGAACCCGAGGTGCGCCATGTGTACGCGGATCTGGTGTGTGCGACCAGAATGAAGCCTTACCTTGAGGAGGCTGTAGGCCCCGAGACGCTCGAGCACCACGAAATCGGAGCGCGCCGGGCGCCCGTCTCGGCGCACACTCATACGCGTCCTGTGGCGCGGATCGCGTCCTATCGGCGCATCCACCATCCCGGTCGCAGGTGGCGCCCCGATCACAAGTGCCTCATATTCGCGTCCCATCTCGCGGGTCTTCAGTTGTCCTATGAGCGCAAGCCGCGCGGCCTCGGTGCGCGCCACCACCAGCAGACCCGAGGTATCCTTGTCGAGACGATGCACTATCCCCGAGCGCGCAAGCGGCGCCAGATCCGGCGCGTGATGCAAAAGCGCGTTTTGCAAGGTGCCGCGCGCGCAGCCGGCCCCGGGATGCACGACGAGACCCGCGGGCTTGTCAACCACGATCAGCGTGTCGTCTTCAAAAACAACGCGAATCGGGATGTCTTCGGCCAGGATATCCGCGGGTGCCGGCGGCGGCAGGTCGAAAGTCACGCACTCGCCTGCGTGCGCCGGCGCCGCCGCGCTCACCGGTCGCGCATCTATGGTGATATACCCGTCCCGCAGCCAGCCCTGCAGCGTGGTACGCGAGAACTGCGGTAGCCGCCTCGCCAGCGTGCGATCCAGCCGCAAGCCCTCCTCGTCCGGCGCTATCTCCAGACAAAACCTAAGCTCGTCTTTCATCAAACCCTTTTCGCTCACGTCAAATCCGGTTAAGCTTGCACGGGCCTATCAGAGAGGTAGTCATGCGTCCCCTGTCCCGCCTTTGTCTTGCTGTCGCCGTTGCGAGCCTTGCCGCATGTGGCCGTGATCATCACAAGGTCCGTCATTGGCCGGCCCAAAGATTCTATACCCACGCGGTGAGCGCCCTCAAAGCCGGCAATTACCATCACGCGGTAACGCTGCTTGAGGAGCTCGAGGCGAGCTATCCTTATGGCCGCTACGCCTCCCAGGCCGAGATCGTAGTCGCCTACGCCTACTACAAATCCGGTGAATCAGACGCCGCCATAACCGCCATCAAACGCTTCATACGCCTCCATCCGACAGATCCGCGCGTGGCCTACGCCTATTATCTCGAAGGGCTCGTCAATTTCAACAAAAATAGAAGCATCATAGAACGCACGTTCGGGGTAAACCCCCTCCGCGGCCGTGACAGCACGGCTTTGCGGGCGGCGCTGCGCGCCTTTGAGACAGTGGTCACGAAGTATCCGCACAGCATCTATGCCACCGATGCCGCGGAACGCGCCAATTACCTGATCGACATGCTCGCGCGCAACGATATCTCCGTGGCCCGCTACTATTATATCCACGGCGCCTATGTCGCGACCGCCAATCGCTGCAAGCGCGTAATCGAGCATTACCCGCGCACACCAGCGGTCGCCGACGCCCTGGGGCTCATGGCCATGGCCTATGAGCGCATGGGGATGGTCCGCTTAAGCCGCGATACGGCGCATATCCTCGCGCAGAACTTCCCCGCAAGCCGCTATCTCAAGCGTCTGCGCCATGCTCACATCCTCGGCGGTTCGTAGGACGCCGTCACCGGATAACGCCAGTCGCGGCCGAAGGCGCGTGCCGTCACACGCGTGCCTATCGGCGCCTGCTTGCGCTTATGTTCAGCGCCCCGCACAAGCCGCAGGATCTCGGCGATGAGCGATGCATCGAATCCTGCCGCGATCAAGGCATCCGCGTCCCAGTCCTGCTCGATATAGCGCGCTAATACGGCATCCAGGACGTCGTAAGGCGGCAGGCTGTCGCTATCCTTCTGGTCGAGGCGCAACTCGGCGCTCGGGGCACGCGTAAGCACCCGTTGCGGGATGATCGCGCCCAGACCGTTACGGTACCGGGCGAGTGCGTAGACATCGGTCTTGAACACATCCTTGAGCGGCGCATAGCCGCCGGCCATGTCGCCATAAAGTGTGGTATACCCGACTGCAAGCTCGCTCTTATTGGAGGTCACGACCACCAGTCCGCGATGGGCATTGGCGATCGTCATGAGTAAGGTCCCGCGGATCCGCGCCTGCAGGTTCTCGGCCGCAAGCCCCCTCCCCGGCCCGTCCCACAGACCATCGAGCGTGGCGGCGAGGACCTCATAGGCGGGATCGATCGGCACCACCGCAAGCGCAAGACCAAGTGCCGCAGCCTCGCTGCGGGCATCCTCGATGCTCATCGCCTGGGTATACTCAGACGGCATCATCACCGCGCGCAGCGCCACATGCGGCAGGGCATCGCGACATAATGCGAGCGTCACCGCCGAATCTATGCCCCCGGACAGACCCAACACCACGGTCTTAAACCCGTTGCGTTCGACGTAATCGGCCAACCCGAGCTTCAGCGCCTCGTACAGCGCCTGCTCGCCCGTAGGCCATGTCGCTTTGGGTCCCGCGAGCACCGCGCCGGCGCCATCAAAACGCACGATGGCAAGCTCCTCATCGAACGCCGCGGCGCGCGCCACCACCTCACCCAGGCGATCTATCACAAACGACATGCCATCGAACACGAGCTCATCTTGCCCGCCCACCATATTGACGTAGGCGAGCGTCACGCCATCCTGCGCGACGCGCGCGCCCGCCACCTGCAGACGCAGGCGATCCTTGTCGCGATGGTAGGGCGAGGCATTGACGTTGATCACGATCCCGGCCCCGGCCGCCACCGCGTGCGCCACCGGGCCCGGCTCCCACAAGTCCTCGCAGATGGTGACGCCGATGGCGTTCCCGCCCACTACGCGCACGAGCGGTGCATCACCGGTCGCGAAGTACCGCCGTTCATCGAACACCCCATAGTTGGGCAGGATCTGCTTGCGGTAGAGATCGGCAATCATTCCGGCGTGGACCCAGGCCACGGCGTTATACAATCGGCCGTCCTCGGCCCATGGCAGACCCACCAGCATATCGATATCCGGACACTGGGCGGCGAGCCCCTCGACCGCCGCGCGCGCCCGACGCACAAAGTCGGCGCGTAATAACAGGTCCTCGGGCGGATATCCGGTGATGGCAAGCTCCGGAAAGGCGATGAGATCGGCGCCATGGCGGTTGCGGGCGGTCCGGGCGAACGCCGCCATGCGCCGGGCGTTGCCGGCGATATCCCCGACTGCGCAACGCATCTGACAAAGCGCTACGGTCACCATCAGCGCGCCATTCGTTCCGCCACGGCGCGCCCCATGCGCGCCGGGGAGTCGACCACCACGACCCCGGCCTGCGCCAGGGCGGTCTTCTTGCCGGCCGCCGTACCGAGACCGCCGGCTATGACCGCGCCGGCGTGCCCCATGCGCCGCCCAGGTGGCGCGGTGGTGCCGGCGATATACGCCACCACCGGTTTTTTCCCATGCGCGCGGATATAGTCCGCCGCGAGCTCCTCTTCCACGCCGCCGATCTCGCCTACGAGCAGGATCGCCTCGGTAGCCGGGTCGGCCTCGAAGAGTTGCAGGCTATCGATAAACCCCAGACCGTGCACGGGATCGCCCCCGATGCCTATGCAGGTGGTCTGACCGAGACCTTCGGCGGTCGTCTGTGCCACGGCCTCGTAGGTGAGCGTGCCGGAGCGCGACACGATACCGACGACGCCGCGGCGATGAATGGCGCCTGGCATGATGCCGATCTTGCATTCATCGGGGGTGATGATCCCCGGGCAATTGGGCCCTATGAGACGGGTCGTTGCCGGCAACAGTGCCTTTACGCGCAACATATCGGCCACCGGAATCCCTTCAGTGATGCACACCACAAGCCCGATACCGGCGGCGGCGGCCTCGAGAATCGCATCGGCGGCCATCGGGGCCGGCACGTAGATCACCGAGGCGTCCGGCCGAACCGCGGCCATGGCCTCAGCGACCGTGTCGAATACCGGCCGGTCGAGATGGCGCGTACCGCCCTTGCCGGGGGTCACGCCGCCGACGATATCGGTCCCGTACTCGAGCGCCTGCTCACAATGAAAGGTCCCCTGCTTGCCCGTGAATCCCTGACAGAGCACGCGCGTGCCCTTATGTATGAGGACACTCATGACGATTGCGCCCGCCGTACCGCAAGCGTCGCCGCCTGCTCCAGGCTTTGCGTCACATCGCCCAGCAATCCCCCGTCGGCCAACGCCTGCCGGCCCTCGGCCTCGCGGGTGCCGACAAGACGCACCACGATCGGCAAGGGCCGGCCGAAATCAGCGGCCGCGAGCAACAACCCTTCGGCTATGAGATCACAACGCACGATACCTCCAAAGATATTCACCAGCACGACCTTCACGCGCTGATCGCGCGCGAGCAGACTCAAGGCCTCGGCCACCTTGCGCGCGGTGGTGCCGCCACCCACGTCCAGAAAATTCGCCGGGCGGCCGCCGGCCTGGGCAATCAGGTCCATGGTCGCCATCGCAAGCCCCGCGCCATTGACAAGGCAACCGATGTCGCCATCGAGGGCAATATACTGAAGGCCGCGCGCGCGCGCCTCTTCATCCCTGGCGTCGCCCTGGCGCGCATCGCGCAATGTCTCCAGGGCCGGTTGCCGGAACAGGGCGTTGTCATCGATCTCGATCTTGGCGTCACCGGCCACGAAGCGGCCGTCGTCAAGCCTCATGAGCGGGTTGATCTCGACTAGCACGGCGTCCAGGGTCTCGGCGAGCCGCACGAGCGCCGCCGCGATATCGCCGAACGCCGCCACCGCGCGCCCCGACAATCCTATGGCCTTGGCAAGTGCGCGACCCTGATAGGGTAAAAAGCCCCGTATCGTGTCGATGACGTGTGATTCCGGCTTGGCGCCCTCCTCGATCCCCATCCCACCCTGGTTGCCGGCAAGCAGCACGCGCGCGCCGGCGGCGCGATCGAGCGCGCACGCCAGATAGAGCTCAGAGACAGCCGCCACCGGGGCCTCGAGCAGCACGCTGTCGACCGGCAGACCATCGGCCGCGGTCTGGGGCGTAACAAGTCGCGTGCCAAGAAGCGCCCGCACATGGGACGCCACCTCGTCGGCCGCCACCACGCGGACACCGCCGGCCTTGCCACGCGCCCCGGCGTGGATCTGGGCCTTGACGACACAATGCGCTACCGCAAGTTTGCGCACGGCCGCGTCGACCTCTCCTTCTTGCGTCACCACTACCCCCGGGGGGATCGCGATACCATGGGCCGCCAACAAGGCCTTAGCCTGATATTCATGCAGACGCACCACACCCTCCAAGACCACGAGTTTAAGGCGGTCATTATGCCACAGAGCCGTCACGCATCTTGCGATCCCTCACGCCGGCCGTTACCATGGTCCCACCCCCCACGAGGATGTCTTGTGTCCGCCTTTCGAAGCCGCGCCGCCCTGATCGCTTTCGGCGCGTTGCTCGCGGCTTGCGCACGGCATCCGACCCCGGCGTCCGGTTCTCCCGCGCAAGTCGTGGTCGGGCGGGCATTTATGATGCGCGTCCTTACGATTCATAGCGCGGTCGGAGACGTCGAACCAGGCGCGAGCCCCGTGATCACCGCCCCTACGAATGGCCGCATTGCGGACATCACGGTCACGTCCGGGTCCGCAGTGACCGCAGGCCAGATCCTCGCGCAGCTGCGCCCCGCCGGCGCCACCGCCGCCCCACGCCAGTCTCTGATCATTCGCGCCCCCGTGAACGCCACCGTGACGCGGGTGTTCGCGCAAGACGGCCAGCGCCTACAAAATGGGCAGCGCCTGTTTGGTCTCGCCGGGGCGGCGATCCGCCAGGGGCGCGCGCCGTTTCCCACGGCCCTGCGCCCACCGCTTATGGTAGGGCAACGCGTCCTGCTGCATAGTCCGCTCGCGCCCCGGTCCCCGCTTACCGGGATCATCGCCCGACTGACGCCGGCAAAGCGCACGCGTCATGCCATCTATGCCTGGATCACACTGCCGCCGCGCCCCGGATTTACCGTCGGCAGCCCGCTGCGCGTCGACGTCCGCGCCGGCATGATGGACCGGCTGTTGGTCCCCCCGGGCGCGGTATTCCTGCGTCGCGCCGGGACCGTGGTCTTCGTCGTGCGCCGCCACCATGTTCATGAACAGCGCGTGCGCGCCACACGGGTCTTGCCCCAGGGTGTGGTCATACGTTCGGGTCTGCGGCCGGGGGTCTCGGTCGTGACGTACGCGCACACCCCCCTGACCCGCGGGATGCGCGTACGGATCGTGGCTCGCGCCCATCAATGAAGAGCCAAGACGTCATCCAGCGGCCGTGCATGGAAACGGGAAAGTGCTATCCTTAAACACCCTTTGCGGCCAGGGTTATTTTTAAGTCACGGGAGGATTCCAAGGCACAATGTTGATGAAGCGTCTATCCCTCGCGCTCGTTCCTGCTGTACTCGTATGCGCCGCCGCCCCAGCTCTGGCCGCCAATCTCAAGGACATCTTTCGTGCGGCGCGTCTCCATGACATGGGTTACCGGCAGGCTGGGGCCTCGTACCGCGAGGCGCGCACCCTGGGCCCCGAGGCCCGCTCGGCCTTCCTGCCGCACATCTCGGCGCAAGCGAATACCACCTATAACGACCTGACGAGCAGTATCCTGGGTGGCGAGGCCGGCTTTATCTTTCCAAGCGGCCACTTCACCTTCAATGCCAACGGCTATGGCATCTCGGTGACCGAGACCCTGCTCGACATCCGCGCGCTCTATGCATGGCGTGCGGTAGGCGCCACCATACATGCCGCCCATCAGCGCTATGCGCTTGCCCAAAGCAACCTGGTCTTGACGGTATCCGCCCAATACTTCGCCTTTCTGCTGGCACGCGATGATCTGCGTCTGCGTCGCGCCGAGGAGCGCGCGCTACGCGCCGAATATCAAAGCGCGCTGCGTAGCTTCCATCTGGGGCGCGCGCCCATCACCGATGCCAACGAGGCCCGCGCCCGCTATGAGGCCGTGCGGGCCGCCACGCTCGCTGCGCGCAACGCCGTGCGCCTGGCGCGCGCGCGGATCGAGCGCATGACCGGCCGGCCGGCCGACCACCTATGGCCGCTCAACCTTCACCACCCACTTTTGCGTCCGCACGCCGGCACTTTGGTCACAGATGAAGCCCGGGCACTGCGCGACAATCTGGTCTTGCGGTCGGCCCGTTTTGAGGCGCGTGCCGCGGCGCAAAGCGCGCATGCGGCCTTTGCCGCCCACTACCCGACGATTTCCGCCCAGGCCGGCTACAGCTACAACCGCGCCGATAATGGTGAGTTCGGGTTTGGGACGGTCCTGCGCGACAAGACCATCGGACTCTACCTGACCCTCCCCATCTACCAAGGCGGCGAACTCTCGGCGAAGAGCGCGCACGCCAGTGCCGCCGCCTTCCAGGCGCATGTGGCCGCCTTGCGCGTCGAACGCCGTGTCCAATTCGACGTCCGCCAGGCGTTCTTCAATGTGCGTAATGATTACCGCGAGATCGCGGCGCTGGCGGCAGCCAAGAAAGCCGCGCGCGTGGCGCTTGCCTCCGAGCGTCTCGGCATGCGCGTCGGCGTGCGCAACAATGTCGACGTGCTGCGCGCCGAACAGGCCTACTACCGTTCGCGGCGCGATTTTGCGCGCGCCACTTACGATTACCTTCTCAGCCGACTGGAGTTGAAGGCCGCGGTCAGCCATCTGACGGCAGGTGACATAGCAGAGCTCAATGCCCTTCTTCAGCCGCCAGGCGCGCCTTACGCGCCGAGTCACGGGCATCGCCCGCCGAGGCGCATGCTGCGGCCATGATAGACTTTGCGGCCATCAGCTGCCGATTTCTGTGCAGCGTGGCGGAGGTGCCGCAAGACATGTGGAACGCTTTAGCCGGACCCCAGCCGTTTTTGCGCCACGAATTTCTGCAAGCCCTGGAGGAAAGCGGTTCGGTGGGCGGGCATTGCGGCTGGCAGGCTGAACCTTTGGCGGTCTATCGCGGCGCCGAGCTTGCCGCACTCGTGCCCGTCTACCGCAAGACCCATTCCTATGGCGAATACGTCTTCGACTGGTCGTGGGCGCAGGCCTACGAGGCCGCCGGGCTCCACTACTACCCAAAGCTTGTCGTCGCAGTCCCCTACACGCCGGTCAGCGGTCCGCGCGTGCTCTGCGGGCCTAAGCACTGCCCCACGGATATCATGCATGCCGCGGCCCACGCCTTGCGCACGCGCGCGGCCGCCACGGGGGCCTCGTCCGTCCACTGGCTGTTCACGGATGCCGCGTGCAGCGAGACGTTGGCGGGCGCCGGATTTTCGCGGCGCACGGGTTTCCAGTTCCACTGGCACAACGACCGTTGGACGTCCTTTGACGATTATCTGGCGGCATTGTCCGCGCCCAAACGCAAGAACATCCGCCGCGAACGCCGCCAAGTAGCGGATGCCGGCGTCCGCTACGTCGTCTATGAAGGACTTGCGTTGCGCGAGTCCTTATGGGACGCCTTTTACGATCTCTACCGCGCCACCATCGCCAAATATGGCGCGATTGCCTATCTCACGCGGGATTTCTTCTCGCGCATCGGCGCGTCGGTTCCGGGCGTGGTGCTGATACTCGGCTACACCGCCGCCACACCCGTGGCCGGCGCGCTTTTTTTTCGTGACGAGAAGACCCTGTACGGCCGTTATTGGGGGGGACTTGCGCCCCTATCAGGCCTCCATTTCGAGACCTGTTACTACCAGGCGATCGATTATTGCCTGGCGCACGGCATCGAACGCTTCGAGGCCGGGGCCCAAGGGGCCCACAAATTGAGCCGGGGCTTTCTGCCGACCCCCACCTATTCGATGCACTGGCTCGATCATCCGCAATTCCAGCGCGCCGTCGACGATTTCCTGGCACAAGAGAACGCAGGCCTTGAGATTGTCTTAAACGAATTAAATGAGCACACACCTTTTCGCAAACCGTCATGACCCTATCGAGTTCACGGGTGGGGCCGCGATGATCGCCTGGCTTGCATCCGATTCCCTGGCCTTTCCGGCCGCCGACGAGGCGCCACCGGACGCGCCGCTTGCCGCCGGTGGCGACCTGTCGACCGCGCGCCTGTTGCGCGCTTACGCAGCCGGAATCTTCCCATGGTACAACGAGCCGCCCATATTGTGGTGGTCGCCGGACCCGCGTATGGTGCTTGCGCCAGACGAGCTACGCATCAACCGCAGCCTCGCCAAGGCCATGCGCAGGCTCAACTACACCATCCGCTTCGACACGGCGTTTTCCGCAGTCATCCATGCGTGCGCATCGCCGCGTGCCGGGCACCCCGGGACCTGGATTCATGCCGAGATGATCACCGCCTATGAAGAACTGTTTTGCCGCGGCCATGCCCATAGCGTGGAGACCTGGCAGGATGGGGTATTGGTCGGCGGGCTCTATGGTGTAGCGCTCGGCGGCGCGTTTTTTGGGGAATCCATGTTCAGTGCCGCAAGCTATGCCTCGAAGATCGCATTTGTAGGACTTGTCGCGCGTCTGCGCGCCGTCGGGTTTACCCTGATAGACTGTCAGGTTCCGTCCGACCATATGGCATCGCTCGGGGCGCGGCTCATGCCGCGCCGCGACTTTCTTCACCATCTGCGCCAAGCCATCGGGCTTGGGATTGCCGCCGGCCGCTGGGCGGCCGCCCCGGAGACCTCGTCGTGACGGCCATCAAGCGGGCGCCGCACCTCTTTTTGTCGACCACCCACGCCTGCAGCTATCTGCCCCATCAGACGGCCAGCACGCTATTCATCGATCCGCGCTTTCCGGTTACTCCCGCACTGCTCGGGGATTTCAATCGTCGCGGGTTTCGCCGCAGCGGGGATCTTATCTACCGTCCCCACTGTCCGGGCTGTCAGGCCTGCATTCCGGTACGTATCCCGGTCGAGACCTTTGTCCCTAGTCGGGCCCAGAGACGCACCATGGCGTATAACGGTGATCTCGTGGTGAGCGCGCACCCCGCGGGTTTCGATGCCGAACACTTCACGCTCTTTCTGCGTTACCAGGATATTCGCCACACAGGCGGCACCATGGCCAATCCCGACCCGGCGACCTATCTGCGCTTTCTCGTAGGCCGCCACAGCGCCACGACCTTTCACGAATTTCGCCATGAGGGAGCGCTTGCCGGTGTTGCCGTGGTAGATGAGTTGCCAGATGGCCTGTCAGCGGTCTACACGTTCTATGATCCCTCCTTGATCCGACGCGGGCTTGGCACCTACGCCATCCTCTGGCAGATCGCCGAGGCCCGGCGGCGCGGCCTGCCGTTCCTCTATCTCGGATATTGGGTCAAAGACAGCGACAAGATGGCCTACAAGGCCCGGTTTCGGCCGCTCGAGGCCTACCGCAACGGTCGCTGGTCGCCGCTTGATGGCCACTTGCACCCCGTCGTCGCGTGACGCCCCGTCGCGGATATCGGCAAACGGCGAAGCGCCACGGGTCGCGGCCGAAAATGTCTTTACGCGATCCCGGGCTTCGGGCATCATAGGCGCCTTCTTCGGGAGCGTGAGAGAGTGTCTAAGGAAGAACATATCGAAATGGAGGGCACTATCGTCGACACCCTCCCCAATACCTTATTTCGCGTCAAGCTCGACAACGGTCACGTCGTGACGGCGCATATCTCCGGCAAGATGCGCAAGAACTACATTCGTATCCTCACCGGTGACAAGGTAACGGTCCAGCTCACCCCCTACGACCTCACCAAGGGTCGCATCGTCTTTCGCGCCCGCTAACCGGCGTCCTTGCAGGCTCACGAGGTCTTGGGGCCGACCAGCATCGCCTCTGGCACATGAAACTTCATGCAGCACGCGATATCGAGGATGACCCCGGGGCGCGCGCGCACGCTGACCCACAGCAGATTGAGCCGCAGGTTCATGTCGGCAAACACCACCTCGGGAAAGGCCTTGAGCACGCGGTCGACCCGACTGATGATCAGGCGGCACTCGGCCCCCGGACGCTCCTTAAGTCCCGGGATCAACATCATAAAGTCGCCCAGCAAATGGCCCGCCTCATCGCGCGTCGGCACCCGTTCGTAAAGCGGGCAGCCCGGCTCCAGGCCCTGCGCGGCTGACCGCGGCGTCTGCGGCCGTCCGTGGACGACGAGCCTACTCCTGTACGCCCACGGGCTTTTCGGCATAATCGAACACGAGGCCGTCATTTTCCTCCCGCACGCTCACGGCACCGCCGTGGGCGAGCCGCCCAAACAGCAGTTCGTTGGCAAGCGGCTTTTTGATCTGCTCCTGGATGATCCGCGCCATCGGCCGCGCCCCCATCGCCACGTCGTAGCCATGGCGCGCAAGCCAGCCGCGCGCCGAAGGCTCGACGTCGATAGTCACGCCCTTCTCCTCGAGTTGCCCCTCGAGCTCGACTACGAATTTGTCGACGACATGGGCAATGGTCTCGGGCGACAGCGCCCCGAAGCTTATGATGGCATCGAGCCGGTTGCGGAATTCCGGGGTAAAGGTCTGCTTGATCGCGGCAAACTCCTCGCCCGCCTTCTCCGACGGCACAAAGCCCATGCCGGAACGGCCCATCTGCTCGGCACCAGCGTTGGTGGTCATGACGATGATCACGTGCCGGAAATCAGCCTTACGCCCGTTATTATCGGTCAGTGTGCCATGATCCATGACCTGCAGCAGCAGGTTGAATACCCCCGAATGGGCCTTTTCGATCTCATCTAGCAACAGCACGCAATGCGGGTGTTTGTTGATGGCATCGGTCAAAAGCCCGCCTTGGTCGAAGCCGACATAACCGGGTGGCGCACCGATGAGGCGCGACACGGTGTGCCGCTCCATATATTCCGACATATCGAAACGCACAAGCTGCAGCCCCAGAACATAGGCAAGCTGACGCGTGACCTCGGTCTTGCCGACACCGGTGGGGCCCGAGAATAAATAAGACCCGATCGGCTTATCCCCCTCGCGTAATCCCGAGCGCGCCATTTTGATGGACGCCGCCAGCGCTTCGACGGCCGCGTCCTGGCCGAACACCACGAGCTTCAGGTCGCGCTCGAGGTTGCGCAGCGCCTCGCGGTCTGATGTCGAGACATGCTTTTGCGGAATGCGCGCGATCCGTGCCACGATCTCCTCGATCTCGGGCACGCCTATGGTCTTCTTGCGTTTGCTGGGCGCCACCAGATGGACGCTCGCCCCGGCCTCGTCGATCACGTCGATCGCCTTGTCCGGCAGATGCCGGTCGCCTATGTAACGGCTCGACAGCTCGACTGCCGTGCGCAGCGCCTGCTGCGTATAACGCACGCCATGATGCTGTTCGAAGCGGCCCTTGAGCCCGCGCAGGATCTGCACCGCCTCCTCCACGGAGGGCTCCGGCACGTCGATCTTCTGGAACCGGCGCGCGAGCGCGCGATCCTTTTCGAAGATACCGCGATACTCCTGATAGGTGGTCGAGCCTATGCACTTGAGTTCTCCGGAGGCGAGCGCGGGCTTTAACAGATTGGACGCATCCATCGCCCCTCCCGAAGCCGCACCCGCCCCGATGATGGTGTGGATCTCATCGATGAAGAGAATGGCGTTATCCTGCTTCTTCAGGTGGGTTATGACGGCCTTCAGGCGTTTCTCGAAATCCCCCCGGTACTTGGTGCCCGCCAGTAAAGCGCCCATGTCGAGCGCGTAGATGGTGCTGTGCGCAAGCACCGCCGGCACATCGCCCTCGACGATCTTCTTGGCAAGCCCCTCGGCGATCGCGGTCTTGCCGACCCCGGCCTCGCCCACATACAGCGGGTTGTTCTTGCGGCGCCGGCAGAGGATCTGCACCGTGCGGCTCATCTCCTGATCGCGTCCGATCAAAGGGTCGATCTTGCCGAGCCGGGCCTGCTCATTCAGATTGACGGCAAAGATGTCGAGCGCCCCGCGCTCGGCGGCGGCGGCGGTGGCCCCCTCCTCCTGCTCCTCGGACGCCGACAGTTCATGGCCTTCGCCCGGCACTTTGGAGATGCCATGCGAGATGTAGTTCACGACATCAAAGCGCGTGATGTTCTGCTTTTGCAGGAAGTAGACGGCATGCGACTCCTTCTCGCTAAAGATCGCCACCAGCACGTTTGCGCCCGTGACCTCCTTTTTGCCGACCCCTTGGACGTGCAGCACGGCGCGCTGAATGACGCGCTGAAAACCCAGAGTGGGCTGGGTCTCGACTTGGCTGCCTGGCGCCAGCATCGGAATGTTGTCGCGCAAAAAGGCGGTCAGACTGCGTCGCAATTCCTCGATGTTTCCCCCACAGGCGCGCAATACACGCGCCGCGCTCGGGTTGTCGAGGAGCGCGGCCAGGAGGTGTTCTACGGTTATGAATTCATGGCGCTTCTCACGAGCCTCCTGGAAGGCCATGTTCAGGGAAAATTCGAGTTCCTGGGATAGCATAAAAGGAACACCTCCAAATCACATAAGGACCGACTTTCACTCGGGCTCTAGCGTGCATTGCAAGGGATGCTGATTCTCGCCGGAGAAATTGGTCACTTGTCTTACTTTAGTCTCGGCGACTTCCCTTGTATATACGCCACATACTCCTACGCCGCGCTGATGCACGTGCAGCATGATGCGCGTCGCCTCCTCGCGATTCTTGTTAAAGAACCGCTCGAGCACCAGGACCACGAAGTCCATGGGAGTATAGTCGTCATTCAAAATAATCACTTTGTAAAGAGGCGGTAATGCGACCCGAGGCTTGGCCTCCTCAACGTCCAGATCCGCATGATCACCAAGCCGCCTATCCGCCATGACCGGTCCATCCTACCTGCACGCAGGGTTCCCTTTTATACACGCTGCCATACGGCGATTTTCTGCCGATCGCGCGTACGCGTCCAGGGCCCGCCCCGCACTTCTTTGCCCATCTTGACTTGACAAAAGAAATAAGCATGAATAGGGCCGAGCCCGATTCATGGCTCTTTATTAGCATTACCTAAAATATGACCCGTTTTCAAGCACGGCATTGCGGGCGAGACGCTATCAGTAGGGGGACCATGGTATGGCAACAGGTATTGTGAAGTGGTTTAACGCAAGTAAGGGATACGGCTTCATCTCACCTGCCGCAGGAGGTGACGACGTCTTTGCCCACTTCTCGGCAATTCAAATGGACGGCTACAAGACCCTCAAAGAGGGCCAGGAAGTCGAATTCGAGGTACAACACGGCCCCAAAGGACCGCAAGCCTCCAACATCCGCGCGGTCTGATTACCCACCACCAAAATCATAACACATTAAAACCCGGCCCGGCCGGGTTTTTTTAGGATTCTGACGAACGGCGGCGCCCCATGCCCCACGACAAAAATAGCGGCAGCGCCACAAGCGTGAGCGGCAACTGCACCAGCAGTCCCGATATGATCGCGATCGCAAGCGGTTGCTGCATGGCCGAGCCCTGTCCCCAGCCCGAAGCGAGCGGCAAAAGTGCCAGGATCGCGGCGAGCGTGGTCATCGCGATCGGCCGCAGCCGGTTCTTGCCGGCCGCGATCAGGCGCTCCACGACATCCCCCTCACCCACGTCCTGGTACTCGGAGTAGTAAAAGATCGCGACCTCGGTGACGATACCCACCACCATGGTCATGCCCATCATCGACGAGATGTTCAGTTCCGTCCCGGTCACCCACAGACCGATGAATACCGCCGATAACGCAAGCAAGGTCGTGGCCATCAGCGCAAACGTCACAAAAAAACGCTCGTACAAAAAGAGCAGCAGCAAAAATACGAGCGCCACGGCCGCCGCAAATACCGCCATGAGGCCTGCGAACGCGATCTGCTGCTGCACATACACGCCACCCAGCGTGGCATAGACCCCACGCGGCAGAAAACCGCGGCGGGCCATAAGCCTTTTGACGTCACGCATCACCCCGCCGAGGCTGCGTCCGGCGATGCGCGCGGTGATGGGGATCATGCGCTTTAGGTTGTCACGCACGATCTCCGGCTGACCGTTTAGTCGCCGCGCTACGGCCACCGCGCGCAGCGGAAACAGGCGGCCGTTGGCGGCGCGCAGTTGGAGATTGCGGATGGCGTGCAAGGAGCGGCGCATCGCCCGCGGCACCCATACCCGCACGCCGATCATGCGTACACCGCGCTGCACATCGGTCGCTATGGTGCCGTTTAGGTAAGCGGCGAGCTGGCGTGTGACGCTGTGCGGGTTCACGCCCTCCAGGGCCGCTTTGGCACGGTTGACGCGGATCTCCACCGCGTCACCGGCGTAAACGATACCGTCGCGCACATTCACGATCCCGCGAATATGCCGGAGCTCGGCGGCGATCGCCGGGCCCAGTCGCCGCAAAAGCGGTCCGTTACCGGAAAACACCTTGATCTCGACCGGTTGCGGGGCACCGGTCAGATCACCGATCAAATCTTGCATGGGCTGATCCATGCTGATCTTCAACCCTGGCACGCGTTCATGAATCTCACGGCGCACGCGCGCCATGATGCGCCACACGGAAGGCCGCGGGTAGGTTTTAAGCAGCACAAAGAAGTCCCCTTCATTGGTGCCGGTGATGCCCCCGCCGAGCTGCAGGCCGGTGCGCAACGAATACGTCTGCACATAATGATCGGCACGCAGGATTCTTTGAACCTTGTCAAGCAGGCGCGCGGTCTCGGTAAGCGAGGTGCCAGGTGATGCGCGGTAATTCAGCACGAAACCGCCCTCATCCATCGACGGCATGAATCCGGAGCCGGTCAACGCATAACCCGTGACCCCAAACCCCACGAGCACGGCTATGACCTGCAATAGCCGCCGCGGATTGCGAAACACCGCGCGCATGAGCCGTTCATAGAGGCGGTGCGCCCGTTGCATCCACGGTCCTTCTCCTTCCGCCTTTAAATCACTTGTCCTCAGGAAATGGTCGGCAAGGATCGGCACGGCAAGCCACGCGACAAAAAACGAAATGATGAGGCTTGCCGCCATGGTCAGCGACAGCGCCCGGAAAAACGCCCCGGTCACACCCGACAGAAAGGCAAGCGGCGTGAAGATGATGATAGTCGAGGCCGACGAACCGACAAGCGGACGCGTAAATTGGTGCGCCGCGGTCATGACCCGCTCGTGACGCGGTCCGGCGTGGCGCTCTTTCAGTCTGCGCATGATGTGCTCGAGCATCACGATGGTATCGTCGATGATAAGGCCCACCGACGCCGCCATGCCCCCCAGGGTCATGATGTTAAAGCTCATATGGAGCACAAACATGAGAAGCATGGTGGCCGCGAGCACGCTCGGGACTGTGATCAGGGCGATAAAAGTGATACGTATGTTACGCAGAAACAAAAGCAGCACGAGCGCGGCCAAGAGCGCGCCGATCAACACCGCGTCGCGGACGCTGTGGGCGGCGGCCTGGATCAAAGCCCCCTGGTCATACCACTTTCGCACATGCACGCCACGGGGAAGACCTTTCTCGAAACGCCGCAGGACCTTCTTCACCGTGCGCGTGATGGCCACGGTATTACCGCCCGGCTGCTGGTAGATCTGAACGCTCACCGCAGGCTCGCCATCGGCCACCACTTGCGTCCATTGGGGCTTCAGGGCGCGCGCCACGGTCGCCACCTCATCCAAGCGTACGATGCCGTTGCCGCCCGAGCGCAACACCGTACGGCGGATGTCTTGCAGGCTGTGGAGCCTGGTGTCGGAGATCACAAGATAAAAGCGATAGTTTTCCTGCAGGTGGCCTACGGTCCGCAGGACATTGCTATGCGCCAAAGCGCGCACTACATCGCCGATGGTGAGCCCGTATTCGGCAAGCCGCGCGGGATTGACCGTGACGCGATACTCCTCGGTGCGCCCACCCAGGACGCCCACGCGCGCCACCCCCGGGATTGCAGACAAAAGCGGACGCAGCTGATAACGGGCGATGTCGCGTAATGTCACCTGCGACACGCGACGCGAGGTGAAGGTGTAGGCGAGCATGCGAAAGATCGTCGGGCGCATGCGCCGCACCTGAAAGGTGGTGTCGGCAGGCAGGCGGCGATTGATCCCATCAAGCGCCGCCTGAACTTCCAGGGTGGCGGTCGTCATGTTCTCGCCCCAGTGGAAGTTTATATAAAAATCGGCGCTGCCGCGGCTTGTGGTCGAGCGCACCCCGACCACGCCCGGGATCCCGCGCACCGCCTCTTCCACCGGGTAAGTGACCTGGATGAGCATGCGCTTGGCCGGCCTATCGCCGGCATGGGCATAGATCTCCACGCGCGGAAAGGCGACATGCGGAAACAGCGCCACCGGCAGCCGCGTGCCCGCGTACACCCCGCCTAAAACGAGCAGCGCCATGAGAAACAGCAACGAGCGCCGGTGGCGCTGAATCCAGCCGCCCAGGCTCATTTGCGGATGCGCACCGGCATCCCCGGCGTGAGTTCATAGTTCCCGAGTACCACCACCGGCATACCGACCGCAAGGTGCGCGGCCACGACCTGGGCCACGCGCCCATTGTGCGGCCCGAGCGCGACGCGATGCCTCACGGCATGGCCCGCGGCCACCGTGTAGAGCACGAAGTGATGCCCGGACGGCAGCACCGCCGAACGCGGCACCAAAAGCCCCGAGGCCGAAACCGCCGTGAATCGACCCTCGACATACTCACCCAGAAGGTAGGAGTTCGCGCGCGGCAGGGTCACAAACACGTTGATCATATGGGTCGCGGGGTCCATGACCCGCGAGATCACCGACACCAGGCCATGGATATGCCGGGATCCGGTTCCTTCGAAGGAGGACAGGCGCACGCGCTCGCCGACACGTATGCTCGGTACATCTTCGGGCTCGACCCCCAGACGCACCTCCAACCGATTACCCGCAATCAGATTTATGAGCGACTGCCCAGGATTCATCGTCGAGCCTTCCTGAACCGCGATAGCGCTCACCACGCCTGCCACCGGGGCCCGCACGGTCATGCGCGCGCGCAGACCCTCGGCATGAAACACGCGCAGCGACAGCCGCGCGGCATCGAAGGCCCTCTCGGCGCGCAAAAGGCCGCTTTGGGTGGCGAGCTTTAAGCGCAGGCGTGTACGTTCCTCGTGCCACGCAAGCCGCGCCAGACGAAAATTGTTTTGGGCGCGCAAGAGTGCAAGTCGCGCACTGGGGCCCGGGGTCACGGCCAGCAAGGTCGCACCCTTACCCACGCTCTGACCGCGGTTGACGAACACCCGCGTGACCGACACTTCAAAGGGCTCCACGAGTGTATGCACCGCCCACGGCGCGGGCACGACGCGGCCGTAGGCCACGAGCCGTGTGATGACCGGACCACGGCGTATGGGGGCGACATGCACGGTTGCAGTCGGCGGCCGCACACCAGGCCGCGGGCGCGCCGAAGGCCGGACCAAAACCCACGCGACCGCCGCTGCCACCACCGCGATCACAAGCCCCAGCACCCGCTTCAGGGGCGCAAGACGCACGCCTTTGGCCATTCAAACCTCCCGCTCGCCGCCTCGACGGCCACCGCCAACTGATCGCGCAACGCCCGGTCCCGCAACAATACCAGGCGCTGCCTTACGAGCTGTTCGAGGAGCTGATAATAGGTGAGCGCGGCGATCCTGTGCTTGACGAGCGCCGCATGGTACAGCGCCTCGAGATGAGCAAGGGCGTGAACCGCCGACTGCGTGCGGCGCATCTCGCGCCGCAGGTAGCGCAGGCGCGTGATCAGCCGGTGGATGCCGACACGCGCCGCGAATAGATGCGCCGTATAGTCACGAAACAGCGCCCTGCGCGTGGCCCGCGCCTCGGCGATGGCCCCCTGGTTGTGATTGAAGATCGGCAACGTCACCGCGATGCCGGCCCCAAGAGTATTGATGTCGCTCGTATCGCGGGCGCGGTCGACACCTACGGTGATGGCCGGAAACTGCCCGGCGATGGCCGCGCGCAGCGCCGCGTCCTGGCTGGCATAGCCCTCGCGCAAGGCCCGCAAGTCGAGCCGGCGGCGCGTCAGACCCTGCAACCACGGCGCGCTATGCAGGCAACCCCGCCCGGGTGCGGCATGCGCCATGTGGCGCGCCAGTCGCAACGGCGCGCGCGCCCGGACCCCAAGCAGCGCGCGCAGTTGCAGCCCGAGGCTTGCCAGGCGTTGTCGCACCTTGAGGGACACGACCTCGGTCTGGCGCAGCGCCAGGCGCGCGGCCCCGGCCACACCCAAAGTGACATAGCCTGCGACCTCGCCGTCGGCGAGGATCGCCACACTCTGGCGCAGCGCCCGGATCTCACGCGAAAGCAGCCGCCGCTCGGCGCGGCCCATGATCAAGGCATAAGTGAGCGCCTTGGCGCGCGCCGCGACCTGCCATTCCTGCCAGGCGATGGCGAGATTCACGGCGCGGGCATGCCGGAGCGCGGCCTTTACGCGCGGCGCGCGCGTCACCCATGATTCGATGGGAAGACCCAGGCCTACACGAAACGCCCGCGTAAGGTCGGTGCCGGAAAATGGCACACCCACACCGTAAGAGAACACCGGGTTTGGCAAAAGCCCGGCGGCAAGGACCTGGGCGCGCGCCACCGCCTCCTGGGCCCGCAGGGCGCGCAGCGCCGGGTCGCCGACCACCGCCACTACCGCCGCCAGGTCGGGGGTCAGGCGCTCTCCCTTATGCACCACAAGCGGCGGCAGGGATGGTAGCAACAGATGCGCGCGCCGCACCCATAATGTGGTCATGGGGTGGACCGCGAGCGCGGCGTTCACAGCCTCAGGCGTCAGCGGCCGCGCGTGATAGTGCGCGCATCCGGCGAGCACAAGCCACATACACGTCGCGCACCACGCCATCGCGCGCGCCGCGCCGGCCCCAGGATTTCGCCATCCGCGCTGTCCGTCTACCCCTGCCACCCGTCCCTCATCGCAAACCGCACTCTCTGTACCGCAGTACGACACCTAATCCATAAACGATATGACGGCTTCCCCGAAACCCGAACAGCTGACCTCGGTCGCCCCGGGCCGCAGTCGCGCCAAATCGTAGGTCACGCGACCCGCCGCCAGCGCCCCGCCGACGCCGCGCACGATAAGATCGGCGGCCTCGACCCAGCCGATATGGCGCAACATCATCTCCGCCGAGAGGATGAGCGATGACGGATTCACCTTGTCTTGCCCGGCATAACGAGGCGCGGTCCCATGCGTCGCCTCGAACATCGCCACGCCATCTGAAAGGTTGGCGCCGGGGGCCATGCCTATGCCCCCGACCTGCGCTGCCAGGGCATCGGATATGTAATCCCCGTTCAGATTCATGGTGGCAATCACGCTATACTCTTCCGGGCGCAGCAGGATCTGCTGCAAAAAGGCATCGGCGATCACGTCTTTGATCACCACCGAACCGCCATCCGGGCGCGGTATCGCAAGCCGGCCGTCGTGCTCGACCGCCCCGAACTCGCGGCGCGCAAGATCCATGCCCCATTGCCGGAACGCGCCCTCGGTATACTTCATGATGTTGCCTTTGTGCACAAACGTGACCGACGGACGACGGTGACTGACGGCATACGCCAAAGCCTTGCGCACGAGGCGCTCGGTCCCTTGTTGCGACACGGGCTTCACACCGATCCCCGAGGTCTCCGGAAAACGGATCGAGCGCACGCCCAAGGTGTCGGTCAGAAACGTGATCAGCTGACGGGCCTGCGGTGACTGCGCCGGCCATTCGATGCCGGCGTAGATATCCTCGGAGTTTTCCCGAAAGATCACCATGTCGGTCTTCTCTGGCTCCTTGAGCGGACTTGGGACGCCGGCAAAGTAGCGTACCGGACGCAAGCACACATAGAGATCGAGTTCCTGGCGCAGCGTCACGTTCAGGGATCGTAACCCGCCACCCACCGGTGTCGTGAGCGGGCCCTTGATCGAGACCACATATTCGGCGATCGCCGCCAAAGTCTCCCTCGGGAGGTAATGGCCGGTGCGCGCATGGGCCTTCTCGCCGGCATAGATCTCGCGCCACACGATCGCGCGGGCCGGCCCGTAGCTTTTGGCGACCGCGGCATCGACCACCCGACGCATCACCGGCGTGATATCCACCCCGATGCCATCGCCCTCGATAAACGGTATGATCGGATGATCCGGGACCTCAAGACGAAAATCCGCCGTCACCGTGATCTTGGCCCCGGATTGTGCCTTGTCGTTTGTCATACTCTCCTCAAGTTTAGACGCGGCCTGTCGCGCGCTATAATGGATATTTGCGGCGATTGTAGCGGACCTTGAGTCGACAGGACAGGTTATGGCGCATCTCATTTTGTTCAACAAACCCTACGGCGTACTGACGCGCTTCACCGATCCTCACGGGCGGCGCACCCTCAAGGACTATATACCGGTGCCGCACGTCTATCCCGCCGGTCGCCTTGATCTCGATTCGGAAGGACTCATGCTGCTCACCGATTCCCCGGCACTTGCCACGCGCATCACGCGTCCCGGGCGCGGCTGGCCCAAGACCTACTGGGCCCAAGTCGAGGGCGTGCCCGACGAGCGCGCGCTTGCGACGCTTGCCGCGGGCGTGGTGCTCGATGGCGTGCGCACTCGCGCAGCGCGCGTCTCGCTGCTTGCCGAGCCCACGTTGTGGCCGCGTACCCCGCCGATCCGCGTGCGCCTGTCCATACCCACGAGTTGGATCGCCCTTACCTTGCGCGAGGGCCGCAACCGTCAGGTGCGTCGCATGACGGCATCAGTCGGCCATCCGACCCTGCGGCTTGTGCGCTACGCCATCGGCCACTACACCCTGGATGGTCTTGCCGCCGGGGCCTGGCGCGCACTGGAGGATTACCGGGATGCCTCATGATATCCACGTGACGGTGGCAGCGATCGTGCAACGTGACCTGCGCTACCTGCTGGTCGAGGAGAACGTGGGGGGACAGTTGGTCTTGAATCAGCCGGCCGGCCACCTTGAGGCGCACGAATCGCTGGTGCAGGCAGTGGTGCGCGAGGCCCTGGAAGAGACTGCGTGGGAGTTCATACCACGCGCGCTCCTTGGGGTCTATCACTACGAGGGACCCGTCGGCATCACCTACGTCCGTTTCGCATTCATCGGCGATGTCGGCCACCATCACCCGCAACGGGCCCTCGACACCGGCATACACCAGGCGCTGTGGCTTACCCGCGCCGAGCTCATGGCACGTGTTGCCGATCATCGCGGTCCGCAGGTACGTCGCGCGGTGGATGATTATGAGAGCGGACGCCGCTACCCGCTCGATGCCCTCGTGTCGCCGGCATGAAGCCGCATGTCGTGGTGGCGCTCTCGGGCGGGGTCGACTCGGCGGTGGCCGCCGCCTTGCTGCAGGAGCGGGGCTATCGGGTCACGGGGCTTTTCATGAAAAACTGGGAGGACGACGACCGCGACGGGTTGTGTCCCTCGGCGGAGGATTACCAGTCGGCGCGCGCCGTCGCCCTGCATCTGGAGATCCCCTTGCATGCCGCCAACTTCAGCCGGCCTTATCGCGATCGCGTCTTTACCCGGTTTCTCGCCGACTGCAAGGCCGGGCTTACGCCCAACCCGGATATCCTGTGTAATCGCGAGATCAAGTTCGACGTGTTTTGGCGTCATGCCCAAGGTCTGGGCGCCGATCTCATGGCCACCGGGCACTATGCGCGCGTGGCGCGGCGCGACGGTCAGCTGCGGCTGCTCGCGGGGCGCGACCCGGACAAGGACCAGAGCTACTTTCTGCATACCATAGACCCCGCCATCCTGCCGTTCGTGCACTTCCCCATCGGTGACTTCACCAAGACCGAGGTCCGCGTCCGCGCCCGCGCGCTGGGGCTTGTCAACGCGGAACGGAGCAGCAGCAGCGGGATCTGCTTTATCGGCGAGCGGCGCTTCGCCCCGTTTCTCAGGCGCTACCTCAAGGGCGTGCCCGGGCCTATCTACACCGTGGATGGCGAACCCAAGGGCCATCACGAGGGCCTCATGTTCTATACCATAGGTCAGCGCCAGGGGCTTGGTGTGGGCGGCCCGGGGGCGGCTTGGTATGTCGCGGACAAGCGACCGGCGGACAACGCGCTCATCATCGCCCAGGGCGAGGACCACCCGCGCCTCTATAGATCATCGTGCCACACCGGGCCTGCCCAGTGGCTGGGCCCACCCCCGGCCCTCCCCTGGAATGGCCTCACCAAGATCCGTTACCGCCAGCCGCTTCAGGAGGTACACGTCGATACCGACATACAGGCCCCGGGGGGGCTCGTGTTGACGTTCGCCAGGCCGCAACGCGCCGTCACCCCCGGACAATCGGCCGTGTTCTATGATACCGAGGGCGTATGCCTAGGGGGGGCCGTGATCACCCCGGCTTGCGGACCGCAGGACCTCCCGCACCCGCTGCCTGAGTGCGGGTAG
>JAKARW010000068.1 GCA_021819125.1 Pseudomonadota bacterium
CCCTGGATTACGGCCGCTGCATCGTCTGTCAGGCGTGCGTCGCGGCCTGCCCGAAGGGTGCCCTGGAGGCCTCGTTCGACTGGGCGTTCGCGGTGCGCGATCGCGGCGATCTTGTCGGCAATGGCCGCGAGCCGCCGGACGCCGCATCCCGCCCGGCACCGGCGACCGGGGCATTTGCAAAGAGCCTGCACATTCGTCATGTCGACGCCGGATCCTGCAACGGCTGCGAATCGGAGATCGCGGCACTCAATAATCCTTTTTATAACCTCCACAGGCTGGGAATCTTTTTTACGCCCTCGCCGCGATTCGCCGACGTCCTACTGGTGACGGGCCCCGTGATCGAGGCCATGCGCGCGCCGCTGCAGGCGACCTACGAGGCCATGCCCGAACCGCGATTCGTGATCGCCGCCGGCACGTGCGCGGTATCGGGGGCGCCGTTTGAGGGCGGCTACGGTGGCGGCCACGGCCTGTCGCCCTTGATCCCCGTGGATGTGTGGTTGCCCGGCTGCCCGCCAAACCCGGCAGCCCTCATCCATGCGCTGCTCATCTTGCAGGGCCGCATACCGGTGCGCGTTGAGAGAGGCCATTATGAGCCTTGATCTGTTTGGAGTCGCGGCGCTTTTTTGGGGCCTTGCCTTGCTGCTCGCCGCATCCTGCCGATCGGCGGCCACATCTCGCATGGCGCTCGCGCTTGGCATCGTCGTGGCGCTCGCCGGATGCGCGGCAAGCGCCCTAAGTGATGGCCGCGCCGCCGTGCCGCTATTTTTTTCGGGCGCCATCCTCGTGCGCTTTCGCATCGATCCCGCCGCCGCCTGGCTGCTCGGCTGGGGCCTTGTGGCGGCCCTGGCCACCGTCTACGCGGGGACACCAGCGCACCGCCCGCGTCTCTGGACGAGCGGCGCGTCTTTGTCTTTGCTGGGCGCGCTCGGGGTCGCGGGTGGGCAAGATGGGGTGTCTTTTCTGATTGCCTGGGAGCTCATGAGCCTGGGCGGTGCCGCCCTGCTGCTCGGCGACCGCCAAGGCCCGGTGCCGCAAAACGGGCGCGCGGCGCTCTTTATGCTGGCGCTGCTCGAGGTGGGGTCCGTGGCGCTCTTGGCGGCGATCCTGATCCTCGGCGCCCATCATATTGCGTTTGCGTCGTGGCCCGCCACACTCCGGGGGGCCCCGAGCGGCCTGATCTTTGTGACCGGGATACTGCTGGTCGTGGGCTTTGGTGCCAAGCTCGGCCTGCTCCCATTTTACGAGTGGTATCCGGAGGCCTATGGCGCGGCGAGCGGGGCCACCGGGGCGCTCTTGTCCGGGGTGATCCTGAACGCCGCATGGTTTGGTCTCGCGCGCGGGATCTTTCAGTGGTTGCCGCGGTTTCCGGGGCTAACCGCCTTTGGCGCGCTCCTGGTGGTGGTCGGGACACTGACCGCCGTGCTCGCGATCCTGTACGCCTTCCAGCAGGAAGACTGGCGACGTCTGCTGGCGTTTTCATCTGCCGAAAACGCCGCCGTGGCCGTGGTCGCCCTGGGGGCGGCGGTGCTGTTTCGCCAAGACCACCTCCCGCTTCTCGAAGGATTCGCGTTTACCGTCGGACTTCTACAGCTCGGCGGCCACAGTCTTGCCAAGGGCACCTTGATGCTGACCGCCGATCACGTCCATGAGACTCGTGATCATTATCGCATCACCCAGAGTCGAATCCTGGCTCGCAATCCGTGGACTTTGGGTCTTGGCACCTTGTGCGCGGTGATGAGTCTCGCCGCCTTGCCCCCGCAGGCGGGCTTCGTCAGTGAGTGGTACCTGTTTCAGACGGTCTTTCAGGACTTTCGTCTGCACGGCGCCTTGGCGCAAATCGCGCTGGCATTTGCCGGCGCCGGACTTGCGCTCACCGCGGCCATCGCGCTTGCGACCATGGTTAAGCTGTTTGGTATTGGTCTGCTCGGCAAAAACGGCGTGCCAGGCCCCGCGGGGGCCGCGCGGCGCAAGGGCGCGATCCTGGCCCTGGGGCTTGCGGTCCTGGGTTACGCGGTCGGCATGCCATGGTGGATCCAGGGACTTATGCACGGTCGGCTCGCGTACGCCGGGCACGCCGCGGCCCTGCTCGTCCATGGTCTCATCCTCGTGCCACTAAACCCGCATTTCGCGTTCATTTCCCCGACCCTGCTCGTCATCGTGGGACCGCCCCTTGCGCTGATACCGCTTGGCCTTCTAGCCTTTGGCATGAGGTCCGGTCGGCGCGCGACCCCGATCTGGGCGCATGGACTGCGCGCACTCCCACAGGCGAGCGCCACCACCGCGCTTGCGTTCTCCAATGCCTTGCGTGAGTTCTATAGCTTCGTGTATCGGCCGCGGACGATAGCCTTGCGGCGCACCGAGAAACGATCGTATTTCATCAAGGCGGTGCGTTTCGAATACGGGCAGACGCCATTGTTCGGGCCTGCCCTCTTCACGCCCGCCACCCGCCTGGTGCGGGCCCTGGCACGGCGCGCGAGCATTCTGCAAGGGGGGTCCATGAACGCCTATCTGGCGTATATCGGGATCCTGCTGCTCTTGGTGCTGGGCTCGGTCTTCTGGGGATAGGGGTCTTGCGAAGAAACGGGGCGTACGATCGGTGATGCGCCCGCGGATCGCGTGGCCTATCATAAACTCCATAACGGCGTGCGGAGAGCGGAACCCATGAAAACCATATCGATGGTGCGCATCTACATCAAGGAAGGCGACAAGCTCGAGGGGCATAGCCTGATGCAGGAGATCTTCTCGCTTTTGCATGACGAGCACCGCGTGCATGGGGTTACGGTATTCCGCGGTATCGCGGGCTTCGGGGCCAAGGGCACCGTGCACTCCGCAGACCTCTTGCGCATGACCGTCCACCTGCCGCTCGTCCTGGAGTTTTTCGATGAGCCCGAGACCGTCGACACGGTCATGCCGCTTTTGCAGAAGATGGTGCCCCCGGGGCATATCATACGCTGGCAGGCTACGTGCGACTGCGCGGAGTAGGGATTCGGGAGGCCTTGAGGGCCACCCGACGGCGAAGATTTCGGATGTCCTCCTCGCACGCTACCGCCCGAGCAACACCGCGGCGGCGTTCATCTGTTCATGCTCGAAGGCTGGGACAAAGTCGTCGAGTTCGACCGCCCGCAAGCCGACCTCCGGGCCGAGCGCGACCTGCCGCCAGTTCGACACCGCGCTATACACCTCACCGAGCACCGTCAAGGCCTGTTGCTCGTCCAGCGCGAAGTATGATGCGCGCGCAAGCAGCATCGCCACGTCGGTGATAGGCCCGTCCCGCTCGGATAGCCAGGTCTTCGATTCCCGATCCTTGTCTGGGAACGAGTTGATGTCGAAGGCCGGCGCGAGCCGCCACAGCCCACGGCCCACATGCAGAAAACCGTGGTTGCGCAGATGGTCGTCGACATTGGTGATCAGCAAATTGAATACCAGACGACGCCACAGCGCACGCGCATCGGTGGTGGGCGCGTGGCCGTGCGCACGGATGGCGTCGATGATCTCCGTGTAACTGCGGTCCTCGTCGCGCGAGGCCTGCAGCAGTGAGGCCGCCGACTGATAGGGGATGCGCGCGTCGTCGCGATCGCGATCGAACCGGTGGATGACCGCCACCGGGACCTCGTGCCCCGTGTCGCCCAGCAAGACGATGCGCGCGGGCGCGACCTCGATGCCCGCCTGCGCCGCCAGCCGCAAGGCCAGCACCTCACCACGCGTGACGCTGCGGGTATCGCTGACGCTCGGAAACTTACCGATGGCGAGCAAGCCGTCCTCGTCCACGATCGTGCATTTGGGCCGCATGCCGCCGAGCGACGTGCCCTTACCTTGCAGGTAACGCAGATCCTCAGCCGACTCCTGCCGACGTTCGACGGCCCGGCTGGCTTGATAGATGCGCGCAAGCTCGATCAACGGTGGAGTCCGGCGCCGACCTCCGGCGAGCGACGCCTGCCAACCCCCCTCGCCATCCCCCACACGCAGGGCACCGACACGGCTGAAGTCATCGACCGCCAGCAGATAGTCGAGCTCGGTGAGGGCCGCTAGCCGCGGATCGGCGCGACGACGCTTGGCATGGTCACGGGCGATGAGGCATCGACCCCAGGCATCCGGCGCGGTATCCGCGATCGCACCCGGGAACACGGAGTCTAGCGGCGATGCCGCCTTGTGTGGCTGGTGGCCCGGCATGAGCTGTAGGTCGGCCGACACGTTGAAGCGCGCCGGGTGGACTAACCACGCCTCATCATAGGCAAAGACACAAGGCTCGCGACGGCCCTGCTAGACATATGTGAGCGAACCCATCGGCAAGCCCGCCTTACCGATACCCAATAGGACCTGCTCGCGGGTAGTGGTCCCCATCAGAGCGCTCCCGAGGAGCCGCCACCCTTACTGCGCACGCGTTTGGGCAAGCGCTCGTCCATCAGCGCGAGGCCAATCTCATCATGTGCGGTATCCAGCAACCGCTCCAGCGCCCGGATCTCGCCGAAAACATGCAGCGCGCGGGCGAAGAAATGGATCGGTACGCGGACATCGCCCGTCTCCATGCGACGCACAGTGGACAGCGACGCCCCCATACGCTCAGCCAGCGACGCCTGCGAGATATGGCGGCGACGGCGCGCGAGTGAAATGTCACGGCCGAGCTTGCGGATGGCGTGTTCAACCGGCAAGGGGATAGGAGATTCCATGGGAACCACTCCAGGCAGACACTTGATAGCAGGTAACAGGTCTCATGGGATCGGTTATAATCATAAACACGAGAATGGCCAATAAAGGCCCCGGCAAGGCTTTTAAAGCCATTGGGTAACTATTCACCCGGTTTTGCATACAGCCCACCAGAAAGGGCCATTTGGATGGCGATCAGAGGATTGACGCCTTGGCGGGCCTGAGTCTGCAGATAGCTGGAGATGCCGCAGTAAGCTTTTGCATACTCGGCTTTGCAAAAACAGCCGGAGACCTTTTGTTTGACCTTGACTCTGCGCAGATCGCGTTCGGCGCGGTTGTTCGTGAACGGAACGTTCACGTCTTTCGCAAAGAGCAGCACGGCGCTCTCGTGTTCCTTCAATCGCTCCCAGAGGTTGTGAGCGTAGGCCATACGGCCACAATGCCACACCTTGGACAGTCCCTGCCCGGGGCCGACCATGCCGACTAAGTTCCCTTCTGGATGGCTTAGGACATACTCGGTCAAGCGTGCGCCGGTTCTCGGTATGCGCGACATTTAAGTCGCTTTCGCGTCCTCGACATTGTCGGCCGTGGACAACCCCCCTCTGTGGGGCATGACCGGTTTCGGCACACGCAGCTCATGAGATACAGAGTCGTGTTACGCACCGCCGCTTTACGAACCACCGCCGGAAGCACACACCGGAAGCACATAGATGAGGATTGCACCGCCGACAACGACAGTATGTTGGGCTTAACGATCATTGTGCTTTGGCCGATGCGCCACGCTTTTTTTCTTAGCCGCAGTGGTTACCGTTACTTGAGGCTTTGTGGTTGACGGCATGCGCACCGTCAATTTGCGCTGGCCCGCGCGATTCCCGGCAGGCGGCTTTGCCCGCGCAGGCTTCTTGGCTGTTAGAGGCTTCTTGCTCTTCGCCGCCGCAGACTTATCTGCGGGTTTGCGCGCAAGATTTTTTTCCGGTCGTGGGGCCTGTTGTGGGCGCGTACCCCTTGTCGGCGGTAGCGTTTCGTCCATCTCAATGCCAAACACGTCTGCAATCCTCGCATGGTCCAGCGCTTTACCAGTCTCCAGACGCTTCTGTCGTTTCGGCACGCCAACTCCCGCTTGGCTAATGAGGTCCTTAGCGTCAACGCGCCGCAAACTAAAAAGCAATTCGGGCTGTTGATCGAGGCGCGCGCCCACCCCATAGAGCACTGCGGCAACATGCTTGCACATCGAGGCCCAGTCTGGGCAACTGCAACTGAAGCGAATTTCCTTCGGTCCGGGGAACAGCCCGGTCCCCGGCTTACAGATGCGCTCCATGACAGTCGTCGACAGTTTTCCTTGCAGAAGCTCGATGAGCGAATCGATAGAGTTCGCGCAATCCGTGCCGATGGCCTGCCACTGCTTCACCGGGACCGCCGCGACATTGATGGTGACCGTGTAGACGTCCGAGCCCATCACCTGCGCCCGCACCTCCCCTTCGGTGATGGTGAGGTCGATAACCGAGCCGTTGCGAACGTAGGTGCGCCCGCGTGGCAGGCGGTTGGCGTAGTCACTGTAGCGCTCGAGGTTCTCGCACCAAGCCTTCCCCCAGAACGTCTTCGCGATGGCGCCGCGGTACGATTCGATTGGCGAAAGGCTGACACCTAATTTCTTTGCCTTGGCCGCGACGCTTTCCGCCTTTTTGCGCCGTTGGGCAGCCGAAACATAGGGTTTCCAGCTATAGTAGGCCATGATCCCCCTTACTCTTCCTTCGCACTATGAATGTCGAGCTTCACCAAGTCGAGGAGTTCGCGGTCGCTCATCTCGGTTAGCAAAAGCTCCGCGCCACCCTCCAATACGCCCTTTACCAGTTTCAGCTTCGATTCAATCAGCTGATCAATGTGGTCTTCAATGGTGCCGCGGCAGATAAACTTGTGTACTAGCACGTTCTTCCGCTGGCCGATGCGAAAGGCGCGATCGGTTGCCTGGTTTTCCACCGCCGGATTCCACCACCGGTCAAAATGAATAACATGTGACGCGGCGGTGAGGTTGAGCCCCGCTCCGCCGGCCTTGAGGGAGAGTACAAAAAACGGTGCCAGCTCGTCTTCCTGGAAGCGTTTGACCAACGTGCGGCGCTTGGCGACTGGGGTTCCGCCGTGCAGCACGAGTCCCGGACGTTGAAATATGGACCCGAGCAATGCGGCCAGCGGTTCGGTGGTTTCGCGAAACTGCGTAAATACCAGCACCTTCTCCTGTTTGGCGGCGATAATCTCGGCCAATTCGCGTAGACGCGCGAATTTGCCACTATCGTCCGCGCCCCATGCGCTATCGCCTAACCATTGCGAGGGGTGGTTGCAAATCTGCTTGAAGCGCATCAGGAAAGACAGCACAACACCCTTGCGGCCGATTCCTTCCACGTCTTCTAGCGCAGTCGCAAGTTCCGTGACGGCATGCTGATAGAGTGCAGCCTGAGCCGGGCTCATGTGGCACCAAGTCTTGATCTCGGTCTTGTCCGGAAGATCGGTGATCACGCGCTTGTCGGTTTTCAGGCGTCGCAATATGTAGGGTTGCACTAATGTTCGCAGTGGGCCGAAATGCTCGGTTTTTGCGAGCTCCTTGGCAAACTTGGCAAAGACCTTATCCGAGCCTAACAGGCCTGGATGAGTAAAATCGAAGATCGACCATAGATCGCTTAGCCGATTTTCCACGGGTGTGCCGGTGAGCGCGATACGCGTCCCGGCTTTGAGTCTCTTTACTTGCCGCGTCTGTTTGGCGCCCGGATTTTTTATGGCCTGCGCTTCATCGATAACCGCTAGGTGCCAATCAATGGTCTCCAGCGTCGGCAAACGCGCCAACGAGCCGTAGCTCGTAATGACGAGATCGACGTCTTTCAGTCGTCTTGCGTCCAATGCGCGCAATCCGGCGGCCGGCATGACAGAAGGGTGCGCTATCAGTAGGCGCAGGCTGGGCGCGAAGCGTTCGGCTTCCTCTGCCCAGTTGGCGAGGAGTGATGCGGGCGCGACCAGCAGGCTTGGGCGAAGGTTTTTGCGCTCGCGCTTTAAAACCAGAAGCAGGGTCAACACTTGAATGGTTTTGCCAAGACCCATGTCGTCAGCGAGACATGCCCCCAGACCTAGTCTGGTAAGCAAATACAGCCAACGCACGCCGACCTGTTGATACGGCCGTAACGTGGCCTTGAGTTCCGGGCCGGGGTTGATCTGTGCCAGCCCCTCAGGTTGGCGCAGCCCTTGCAATGCCTCGGCCAGCCAAGGGCCGGCCGTCCATTGCGACCAATCGGCATCGGCGGGATCCAATGCATCGGCATCGAGCCTCGCCCCAGCCATCAGGCGCATCGCCTCGGAGAAACCCAGGCCCGTCGCGGCCGCCTTTTTCTCTATGGCCCTGAAGCGCTCCAATAGACGCCCCAGCCGGTCTTGGTCCACCTCGACCCAGCGCCCACGAATCCATTGCAATCCATCGGTGCTTTTAAGTAAGGTCTTGATCTCGGCGGCACTGAGGCGCTCGCCATCGAGCGTCATCTCGATGTGGAAATCCAGCAGTGCATCCTGACCCAGCATTGAAGGTGCGCGGGCGCCTACGCTGGCCTTGACCTGCGGCCGGACCGGGCGGCCGGCACGCCAGGTCCCCGGCGTGCGCACGATGATGCCTGCGGCTTCGAGTTTCGCGATATCAGTGAGGAACTGATGGGCATCCGCCAATGTCCAGCGTAGCGGGTGGAAGATTTCCCCGGCATCTACCATTTCCCGTAGCCAATCACATTGCAGAGCGCCGTTTCGGACCGGCGTGAGCAAGGACAACAGGCGCGCTTGGCTCTTGCCGTCGGAGAATTCCGTCAGTGCCTGCGATAGCGGAAGGTGTTGCGGCTTGCCATGGGTCGACAAACGCGAGGTGTAGGTGGCCAGAAATGCAAAGGGGGCTTCGCTATCTCGGTGATTCTCGGCTAGATTGAAATACACCCGACCTACCTGATTCCAAGCGGGATGGCGGGCCTTAAGGTAATCCTGAAGCGGGTGTTTCGATGCGGCCAGCTCGGCGCGCAAAGCGGTATCGAGCTCGACCCATAAGGCTTTCAGGACCTCCGTTGTGAGATACTCCGCACCTCTCATCGGAGGCGCATTGGCAATCAGCGCGTGGCACCACTCATCGTCGGGGGCAGATACGGCCACGTTGGCGTCTTGGGGCGTGGCGCATAACAGTGTCACATAATGCGCGGCGAAACTTCTCCACCAAGCCAGGCTAGATGACAAGGTGGTACCGATTTCCGTCGCACCCAGATGGAGCAGACCGTGTCCGGCGCCGAGCGCAAAGGTATCGGCAAGTCGACCCTGAAGTTCTGCAGGCAAGGGATGCAAGCCATCAGGATCCGGAGCCCACAGCAGGTGACCTTGCGGAGTCAGTAGAAGCGTATGGGGAGTGACGGCAGCGATTGTCACCGATTCCGTCGCATCAATCACTTACGACTTCGCCCGCGCCCAATGTATCCCTCATAAGCCCCCTGCAGCTTCTTGGCACCAGGAAGCGCAACGCCATAATAAACACGCGAAAAGGCCTTGTCCACAAACCGAATGGACTCTCATTGAAAATGTAAGCGAAATCGATTCGTTGCCTCAAATAAGGAATGTAAGCGAAATTCCCCTGCGGGTGTATTCGGGAGGGGTTCGCAATGAGGCTGACATGATCGAGCGTAGAGCGGTGATACGGCAGGCGGCAGCGGGCTATCGCAAAAGCGCAAAGGTCAGTGGCTCGATGAGCTCGTGGCGCTTACCGGCTATCACCGATAGTACGCGGTGCGTCTGCTGCGTACCCATGGCAGGACGATCCGGCGCGCGGGTCGGGTGCGCCTCGTCGCCGATGTCGGACTTAAAGCCCGGTGGGGCCGCCAGCCCGTCTATGATGCGCCGGTCCTGGGGGCGCGGAAGTTCCTCTGGGCGATCATGGATTTCCTCTGCGGCAAGCGATTGAAGGCGATTCTGCCCGAGGTGATTGTGGCCCTCGAGCGCCACCGGGAGATCCGGTTTAAGCGCCCCCGTGCGGCGCAAGCTCTTGGCCATCAGCGCTGCCACGATCGACCGGCTCTTGGCCCCGTCGCGTCACCAATTCGAGCTTCGCGGGCGATCCGGCACCAAACCCGGCACCCTCCTGAAACACCAGATCCCGATCCGCACGTTCACCGAATGGGACAATGCCCGTCCCGGATTCCTCGAGGTCGACCTTGTCGGCCACGATGGCGGGGTTGCCTCGGGGGACTTCTGCCAGACCCTCGATGCGACCGATGTGGCGAGCGGCTGGACCGAGACCCAAGCCGTGCTCAACAAGGCCCAGGTCTGGGTATTTCAGGCGCTGAAGGACATCCGTGTGCACCTTCCCTTCGCGCTCCTCGGGATCGATTCGGACAACGGCTCGGAGTTCATCAACCAGGAACTACTGCGCTACTGCCGAAGCGAGCACATCACCTTCACGCGGGGGCGGGCGTACAAGAAGAATGACGGCTGCTTCATCGAGCAGAAAAACTATTCCGTGGCGCGCCGGGCGGTGGGGTATGCACGCTACGAAGGTGCGAGCGACCTCAAGTGCCTGAACGAGCTGTATCGACAGCTGCGCCAGTATACCAACTTCTTTCAGCCGGTCATGAAGCTCGTGCGCAAGGAACGCCACGGCGCCAAGGTGAAGAAGACATACGATGCGCCGAAGACCCCTTATCGGCGGTTGCTTGCTCTGCCCGGCATCGCCAAGGCGCAGCGGCGGCAGCTCGATGCACAGTATGCGCAGCTCAACCCCGCACAGCTCGAGCGCGACATCACCCGCCTGCAGCAGCGGCTCATCCGGGGTGCACACACCCGCTCGCGGGCCTGCCGGCACCGCCCCGGCGTGCAACCCCGACATGACACGCGCACTTGAGCCGTTTCTCATACCCACAATTTTTGGCCGATAGACGTAAACGTTTACCGCGGACCAAAGCGCGTTTGAAGCTCGCCTCTCGCTTTGCCATAATATTCAAAAGGAGTTTTTATCAGACGGGCAATCATAAGGCATGTGTCTGGCCGGTGTTCGTTTCAAACGTTTTTAATATCCGATGATGAATGGCGACTTCAATCGGCCAGCAGACTTTTTATGGCTACCTATAATGTATTTCATGATTGGAGGCTAATCGATTTATATGCAAATCAATTCCAAAGAGTTTCGTGTTCGCGAGGGGAGATCTGTAAAGCTCAATA
>JAKARW010000010.1:0-4019 GCA_021819125.1 Pseudomonadota bacterium
CGGGCGCCGTGCTGATTTGCGCGGGCGTAAGCCATGCCTATGCCGGCCAGGGTTTTTTTGGAGGCATGAAGGTTAATGGTGACATCCGCGCCTATGACTTCACACGCCACTACAGTGGACCGGTTGCCGGGCAACAGGCCTTTTCCTTGGGCGGCGCCCTCAACGTCCTTAGCGGATCGGTCTATGGCTTCTCGGCGGGGCTTTCGTTTTATACCGCGCATAACCTCGGCTTAAACAACGCAAACCCCGCCTTGGTGGATGGCACGCTCGCGGGCTACCGCGGGATCAATACGCTGGGCCAGGCCTTCGTCCAATACGACAATCGCCGGGTCCTGGTCCGCGCCGGGGATCAATCCATCAATAATCCCTGGATCAATGCCTCGGATTCGCGCATGATCCCGGCCACCTACCAGGCCCTGTTGGCGGCCGTGAAGCCGATGACCGGACTGACGATCTCGGCCATGCGCATCACGCGCTTCAAGAGCCGGACGTCCGACGAGTTTTCGCAGACCGACCTGTACAATTCGACGAGCACCTTCAATATCGGTGGCACCGGTGGTCTTGCCGGTGGCCACGAAACCGGGGCCTCTGCGGTCGGTGCCGACTACCATGGCGGCGGACTGAAGACCGCCGTTTGGGGTTATCAGTTCTATGACCTCGCCAAGATGGCCTATGCCCAGGGTTCTTACGTGTTGCCCGGCGCCGTCGGCCTCAAGCCCTTTGTGGGCGCCCAGGTTCTGCGCGAAACCGGCTCGGGACCGCAATATCTGGGTCCCGTCGATGCCACCGTGTACGGCGCGGTGGTCGGGATCAAGCACGCCGGAGACGAACTGAGTCTCGGTTACGATGACCTGCCGGCCCATGCCGGCGCCTTCGGAAACGGCGACGTCGTCTCACCGTATACGACCGGCTACGCGACGGACCCGCTTTATACGACCTCTATGATCCAGGGCATGATCGATCGCAAGACTACGGGGCACGCGCTCAAGGTCTCGGCCACCGCCTATTTGCTCCAACACCGGATTCGCCTGATTGCAAGCTTCGCGGATTACTTCAATACCCTCTATAGCGGTTACGGGTCGGCCCGCACCAACGAGGCGGACCTGGATCTGACCTACTTCCTGAGCGGCCCTCTAAAGGGTCTGTCGATTCGCGATCGCATCGGCATCGCGCATAATTTGCCGGTTGTCCATCGTTTCGTCTATAACCGGCTCATGCTCGAGTATGACTTCTAGCGGGATAGGGGGGCGCACGCAAAGCCCGCACCCAACCGGGGTCGTGCCCCTAAAAAAAGGGGGGGCCGGCCGGGGCTTTGCCGCGGGCGCCCCTGTAAGTCTCCTGAAGAAGCTGTGGCATAATGGGTACGAGTCGCCCCCCGTTATCGGGGCTCGCAACCAAACGCCGAAGAACGGGCAGGATCCCTACCGATGGAACCCGCGCAAAACGCCACAAAGATCACGATCCGGAACTTGCATTTTTATTATGGGAAGGAGGCCGCGCTTCACGATATCAATCTAAACGTCGCCACCAATATGGTGACGGCGTTTATCGGGCCGTCCGGTTGTGGCAAATCGACCTTGCTGCGCACGTTCAACCGCATGTATGAGCTCTACCCAGACCAGAGGGCCACAGGTGAAATCTGGCTTGATGGCCGCAATGTCTTGTTGCCCGGCGAGGACCTCTACCGCCTGCGCTCACGCATCGGGATGGTGTTCCAGAAACCGACACCCTTTCCCATGTCGATCTACGAAAATGTGGCGTTCGGCATCCGGCTTTACGAACGGCTTTCGAAGGCCGAGCTAGACGATCGGGTCGAGGAGGCTTTGCGCCAAGTGGCCTTATGGGATGAGGTGAGCGCCAAGCTTGGGCAAAGCGGCATGAGCCTCTCGGGGGGCCAGCAACAGCGCCTGTGCATGGCTCGCGCCGTGGCATTGAAGCCCGAGATCTTGTTGCTAGATGAGCCGGCATCGGCCCTTGATCCGATATCGACCTTGAAGATCGAGGAGCTCATCTACGAGCTGAAGCAGAATTATACGATCGTGATCGTGACTCATAATATGCAGCAAGCGGCGCGCGTTTCCGACTATACTGCTTTTATGTACTTGGGCCGGGTCGTTGAGTTCGGTGACACGAATGCCATCTTCACCAACCCGGTGTCCAAGCAGACGGAAGACTACATCACCGGGCGTTACGGCTGATCAAGCCAGGAGTGACCATGGAGCCTCATATCAATCCGCATATCTCGCGCCGCTATAACGCCGAGCTTGAGGATATCCGCACGCGCGTACTCCATATGGGCGGTCTCGTCGAGCAACAGATCGTTGATGCCATGGCCGCCCTGGTGAAGGGCGACTCCGTGCTCGGCGACGAGGTCATAAAGAACGACTACAAAGTCAATAAGATGGACGTGACCATCGATGAGGAGTGTAACCAGATCATCGCCCGCCGTCAGCCGACTGCCAGTGATCTGCGTCTGGTGATGGCGGTGATCAAGACGATCACCGACCTCGAGCGGATTGGGGACGAGGCGGAGAAGATCGGGCGCATGGCGGTGCGTTTGGCGGCGGAGGAGCGCCCCAAGGACGGGTATGTGGAGGTCCAGTCATTAGGGAACCACGTGCGGCAGATGGTGCACGATGCCCTGGATGCGTTTGCGCGTCTCGACATGGGTGCGGCGGTACGCGTCGCGCGCGAAGACCGCCAAGTGGACAAGGAATATGACGGCCTGATGCGCCAGATGATCACGTTCATGATGGAGGATCCGCGTACGATTTCGCGGGTCCTGAACGTGATCTGGGCGATGCGGGCGCTTGAGCGTATCGGCGATCATGCCCGCAATATTTGCGAGTACGTCATTTACCTCGTCAAGGGCAAGGATGTGCGTCATACGAGCCTGGAGCAGATAGAGACCGAGATCCTCGGCGGCACGGATTCGCGCCCCCTTTAGGTCAGGGGTGTTCGCGCAACCAGCGGGCGACGGTGGCGGCGTAATAGGTGAGGATACCGTCGGCCCCGGCGCGGCGTAGCGCGATCAAGGACTCCCAGACGACCTTGCGCTCGTCTAGCCAGCCGTTTCCCACCGCGGCCTTGAGCATGGCGTATTCCCCGCTGACATGGTAGGCGAGCGTCGGCACGCGAAATGCCTCCTTGATTCTGTGGATTATGTCGAGGTAGGGCAAGCCGGGCTTTACCATCACCATGTCCGCCCCTTCCGCGAGATCCATTGCCACCTCGTGGAGCGCCTCGTCGCTGTTGGCCGGATCCATCTGATAGGTCGATTTGTCCGCTTGGCCGAGCGCTTCCCCGGACCCTACCGCATCCCGGAAGGGCCCGTAAAAGGCCGAGGCATATTTGGCCGCGTAGGCCAGTATCTGGGTATGCCGAAAGCCCTCCGCCTCGAGGGCCTTGCGAATGGCCCCCACCCTGCCGTCCATCATATCGGAGGGCGCCACGATATCGGCGCCGGCGCGCGCATGGCTGAGGGCTTGGCGGACCAGGATCTCGGTGGTCTCGTCATTCATGACATAGCCGGATTCGTCGGTAATGCCATCCTGCCCGTGTACGGTGAATGGATCGAGGGCGACATCCGTAATGATCCCAAGATCGGGGAGGGCGGCCTTCAGGGCGCGTACCGCGGTTTGGGCCAATCCCTGTGGATTGAACGCCTCCTCCGCGCGGGCCGATTTTTTCTCCCGGGGTACGACGGGAAACAAGGCGACCGCGGCAATCCCGTCTGCGGCCCACGTGCGTGCCACAGTCACCAAGCGATCCACGGACAGTCGCTGGATGCCCGGCAGTGTCGCAATGTCTTCACATCGGTCTCGGCCCTCGAGCACAAATGCGGGCATGATCAAGTGGGATGCGGTTAATGAATGCTCACGCACGAGTCCGCGCGAAAAGGCCTGTCGGCGGGTACGCCGCATGCGGGTCGCGGGGAAGGGGGCACGACTATTGTCAAACGCCATAGCGTGAGCCTAGCGCGCTTTGGGTTTTCCGGGAAGGGGTTAGGGCGATCGCCC
>JAKARW010000010.1:4119-43835 GCA_021819125.1 Pseudomonadota bacterium
GCGAAAAGGCCTGTCGGCGGGTACGCCGCATGCGGGTCGCGGGGAAGGGGGCACGACTATTGTCAAACGCCATAGCGTGAGCCTAGCGCGCTTTGGGTTTTCCGGGAAGGGGTTAGGGCGATCGCCCAAAACGGCAAACGGGCCCGAAAGCCCGTTTGCCGGGGATTTCTAGCGACGGCCTTTGGATGCGGCCTTCTTCTTCGGGGCAACCTTCTTCTTTGCCGCCGCCTTCTTCTTCGGGGCGGCCTTTTTGACCGCGACCTTCTTCTTTGCCGCCGCTTTCTTGACCGCCGCCTTCTTCTTCGGGGCGGCCTTCTTCTTTGCCGCCGCCTTCTTCTTCGGGGCGGCCTTTTTGACCGCGACCTTCTTCTTGGGCGAAGCTTTCTTGACCGCCGCCTTCTTCTTCGGGGCGGCCTTCTTCTTTGCCGCCGCTTTCTTGACCGGGGCCGCACTTTGCGGGGCGGTCTCATGGCGCGCGGGGCTTGCCGCCTGCGCCTTGACGGGGGCGCCCTTTGGTTTAGCGGGGGTCGGTGCCGTCATGGCCGGCCGCAGCGTGGCCAGAGGGTGGATATGGCCCTCGATGATCGCCACGACCGTTCGGAAAATCTCCTGGACATCGCCCTCGCCGACGACCCGGCGAAGCTTGTTCTGGCTCTTGTAGTAGGTGATAAGCGGCGCGGTATGCTGCTCGTAGATCTCGAGACGCTTGCGTATCGTCTCCTCGTTGTCGTCGGATCGCTGTTGCAGCTCCCCTCCGCACTTATCGCAGCGCCCCGGTATCCTGGGCGGCTGAAAATAGACGTTATACATCTGGCCGCATTTGGCGCAGGTGCGTCGCCCCGTCAGGCGCTTTAACAGGATCTCGGTGTTGACGTCGACAAGCAGCGCAAGCTGCAGCGGCTGCCCTAAACGAGCGAGCAGTGAGTCGAGGGCCTGCGCCTGAGGGTTGCTGCGCGGAAAGCCGTCTAGGATAAAGCCGTTTTTGGCGTCGGGTTGGCTTAATCTGTCTTGGATCATCCCGAGCACGATCTCATCGCTTACGAGCTGGCCTTGGTCCATGGCCGCCTTGGCCCGTTTACCAAGTTCAGTCCCGGCCGTGACGGCCGCCCTGAGAAGGTCGCCCGTGGAGATTTGGGGGATCTTGTACTTTTCGACCAGCAGTTTTGATTGCGTCCCTTTTCCGGAGCCCGGCGCTCCCAATAGCACGATTCGCATGGTTGTCTCGCTTTGGTTTTGAATTAACCTAGTGGAGGTGTTTTATATGTTTTCCCTGAGCAGGGCCGTCCCATATCGTAAGCTACCCGCTGCATCTCTTGACGTCAATGTTTTTGGCGGATGAAGATGAGGGGTAAAAAAAATCTGCGACGCATCCTGTATTACGGACGCTTTTGCGCTACGCTTACGACATTTTGCGGGGCCCCCGCAGGGCCTCGCCTCCGGAGAGGCGCTCTCGATGTCGGGAATACCGGACTTTAATGATACTGAGCTCTGGCTGGCTCGTTCCGTGCTGGCGGAACGGTACGGCAAGGCGGTGGCGCCGGAGCTCGCCGACAGTGAGCTGCGGCTCGACCCCGAGTCGACGGTTTTGACGGCTTGCCCCACCCTCTTCTGGTCCGAACGGGCCGCCAATTTCGTCGTTTTCAAGATCGGTGAGGGTCGCTACCGGTGCCAGTTTTTTTACGGTCCCAATGAACAATACGGGACCGGCCGGGATTCCTATGACGACATCGCCGAGTGCGTCACCCATGTGCTGCAGCTGCAGGCCGACCACGAAAGCCGCGAGGGTTTTGCGCCTCGCCCAAACGCAAGAGACCGAACTTAAAGCCCTTTTTCTTATCTATTCAGTCCTAGGAGCGCAAAGAAAGTCATGGCAAAGCCCAAGAACGCGTTTTATGCCCAGTCAGGTGGTGTAACCGCCGTCATCAACGCCTCCGCCTGCGGGGTCATAGAGACGGCGCGCCGGTATAAAACGAAGATTGGCAAGGTCTATGCTGGCCGCAACGGGATCATAGGGGCCCTCACCGAGGACCTGATCGATACCAGCAAGGAGTCCGTGGCGGCCATACGCGCCCTGCGCCACACCCCGGCCGGGGCCTTCGGGTCATGCCGCTACAAGCTGAAGGGTCTCGAGGAGAACAAGGCCCAGTACGAGCGGCTTATCGATGTGTTCCGAGCCCACGATATCGGGTACTTCTTCTACAACGGCGGCGGCGACTCCCAGGATACCGCGCACAAGGTCTCCCAGATCGGGGAGCGCTTGGGCTATCCGATCGTGTGCGTCGGGGTGCCAAAGACCGTGGACAACGACCTACCGTTCACGGATTGCTCCCCGGGGTTCGGGTCGGTGGCCAAGTATGTGGCCGTATCGATCCGCGAGGCGGGGTTCGATGTCGCCAGCATGGCCAAGACGTCGACCAAGATCTTTGTGATGGAGGTCATGGGGCGGCATGCCGGATGGATCGCGGCGGCGGGAGGACTGGCCGCCGAGAAGGCCGGAGATGCCCCGCACATCATCCTGTTCCCCGAGCGCGTATTCGACGAGACGGCGTTTCTCGCGCGCGTCGACCAGGCCGTCAAGGCCTACGGCTATTGCGCCATCGTGGTTTCCGAAGGGGTGAAGGGTAAAGACGGGAAATTCCTGGCCGAGAGCGGCCTTAAGGACGCGTTCGGCCACGCGCAACTGGGGGGCGTGGCGCCGGTGGTGGCGCAGCTCATAAAGAACAAGCTTGGGTATAAGTACCATTGGGCGGTCGCCGATTATTTGCAGCGCGCCGCGCGCCACATCGCCTCCAAGACCGATGTCGAACAGGCCTATGCCTTGGGGAAGCGTGCCGTGGAGCTTGCCATAAAGGGACATAACGCGGTCATGCCCATTATCGTTCGTAAGGCCAATCGCCCGTACAAGTGGGAACTTGGGGTTGCGAACCTGGCGGATGTGGCCAATGTCGAAAAGAAGATGCCGGAAGATTATATTACCGAGGACGGCTTTGGCATCACTCGCAAGTGTCGTACCTACCTCGAGCCTTTGATCCAGGGAGAGGACTACCCGCCGTACAAAAACGGCCTGCCACAATATGTGCGGCTCAAGAATGTGGCCGTCAAAAAGAAGCTGGGCGGGGAATTCAAGGTCTAGCAATGACAATTGACAAAGCCCGCGAGCTTTTGCAGGTGCAAGCTAGCTTCGGGGGCTTTTACAACGGCAACGCCGCCAAGCTCATACTTTCGGAGGTCTTCCGCGAGCATGGGCAGGCGGCCGTCGATGCTCTGATCCGCGAGGTCGGATTGGATCATGTGTTTGGGTTTGAGTCAGGCACTCGGTTCGAGGGGGGGTTGGCGCTCAAGAAGTCAAAAGGTAAATAGGCGCCACCCCCGGGCATTACATATTATTTCAAGTTGTCATCCTAGGGGAGCCATAGCATGTCTGTCGATCTTGCGGTCGTGTTTGTTTGTGCCCTGTTAGCTCTGCTATACGGGGGGGTATCCATACTGTGGGTCATGAAGCAGCCGACCGGCACGGCGCGCATGGTGGAGATCGCGCACGCCATCCAGGAAGGGGCCCAGGCCTACCTGAATCGCCAGTACCGGACGATCGGACTGGTGGGTGTCGTCCTTTTCGTCCTGATCTTCGCTTTTCTGCAGCATCTCACGGCCATAGGCTTTGCGATCGGCGCCATTCTATCGGGGCTTGCCGGCTATATCGGCATGAACGTCTCGGTGCGTTCGAATGTACGAACCGCAGCCGCCGCCTCCAATGGCATTAACGCCGCCTTGCGCGTCGCCTTCCGCGGTGGTGCCATCACCGGTCTGTTGGTCGTAGGATTGGGCCTCCTGGGCGTGGCCGGTTATTTCGCCGTCTTGCTCGCGCTCACGCCCGCCACCCGCCACATCGATGTCTCGCCGCTCGTGGGGCTCGCTTTTGGCGGGTCGCTCATCTCCATCTTCGCCCGTCTAGGCGGCGGGATCTTCACCAAGGGTGCCGATGTCGGGGCCGACCTTGTCGGCAAGGTCGAGGCCGGCATACCGGAAGATGATCCGCGCAACCCCGCGGTTATCGCCGACAACGTCGGGGATAACGTGGGCGACTGCGCGGGCATGGCGGCGGACCTGTTCGAGACCTATGCCGTTACCGTCGTCGCCACCTTGCTGCTCGGCCATCTGGATTTCCCGGGTTTTCGCGGGGCCCTGATCTATCCGCTGGCCCTGGGGGCCGCCTCGATAGTCGCTTCGATCATCGGCACCTGGTTTGTGAGCGCGCGTGAAGGGGGCAAGATCATGAATGCCCTGTACCGCGGGCTGATCGTCACCGGGGTCATTGCCGCCGGGCTTTTTTATCCCGTCACGCGCTGGCTCATGCACGGCATCGCCGCTCACTCGGGGGCCGGCGTGCCGCTTACGGTCAACGACATCTACTATTCGGCCTTGACCGGGCTTTTGGTCACGGGTCTGCTCGTCGTCATCACCGAGTACTATACGGCGACGGAATACGGGCCGGTGCGCTATATCGCCCAGGCGTCCACCACGGGCCATGGCACGAACGTCATTGCCGGGCTTGCGGTGTCCATGAAGGCGACGGCCGCCCCGGTGCTCGTCATTTGTGGTGGCATAGGCCTTGCCTATCACCTGGCCGGACTCTATGGCATCGCGGTCGCCGCCAGCGCCATGCTGTCGCTTGCGGGCATGATCATAGCGCTTGACGCCTATGGCCCGATCACAGACAACGCCGGCGGTATTGCCGAGATGGCCAATCTTCCGCCCGCGGTGCGTGCGGTGACCGATCCGCTCGACGCGGTCGGCAACACGACCAAGGCCGTGACCAAGGGTTATGCCATCGGCTCGGCGGGGCTCGCGGCTCTCGTGCTCTTTTCCGACTACACGCATGAGCTTACGGCGCGCACGGGTCAGGCTATGGCCTTCGACCTATCCAACCACATGGTGATCATCGGCCTCTTTCTCGGCGGCCTTATACCTTACCTCTTCGGATCGATGGCGATGGAGGCCGTGGGCCGGGCGGCGGGCGCGGTCGTAGTCGAGGTGCGCCGTCAGTTCAAGGAAATCCCGGGCATCATGGAAGGTACGGGGCGGCCCGACTATTCGCGGGCGGTCGACATGCTGACCAAGGCCGCGATCCGGGAGATGATCATCCCCTCGCTCCTGCCGGTATTGGTGCCGGTGATCGTCGGGGTGCTGCTCGGTGCTCAGGCCCTGGGCGGGGTTCTCATGGGCACGATCGTCACGGGGCTCTTTGTGGCGATCTCCATGACCACCGGTGGTGGTGCCTGGGACAACGCCAAGAAGTACATTGAAGACAATCACTTCGGAGGCAAGGGTTCGGAGGCCCACAAGGCGGCGGTGACCGGCGACACGGTCGGCGACCCGTACAAGGACACGGCCGGACCCGCCGTGAACCCGATGATCAAGATCATCAACATCGTGGCGCTCCTGCTAGTCCCCTTGCTCCATCTGTAACAGGTGATTCATCCCGGGGCCTTTTCGAGGCCCCGGGCTTTTATGACGAGGCCCGTTTCGCGCGGCGCGCGTCCTTAAAGCGTCAGGATGTCGGCGTTTGCGGAAATTGCTAGACTGGGCGCATGAAGATCTGCATCGTCTCCGACAGCCACGACAATCGTGAACTCCTGAATGCCGCCGTAGCCGAGGCCAAGTCGCTCGGGGCCGAAGCCGTGCTCCATTGCGGCGACATCGTGGCACCCAGCACCTTGCGCACCTTGCGTCGCCATGCCCTCCCGATCCACGCGATCCACGGAAACAACACGGGCGACACCTTCCATATGTCGCGGCTGGGCCAGGAATCAGAGGCCCTGGTTCGCTATTACGGGCAGGACGCCGACATCGGGCTTGCCGGGCGGCGTGTGTTTCTCGTGCATTATCCGCACTACGCCTATGCCCTTGCCTGCACGGGCGACTGGGACATCGTGTGCTGCGGCCATGATCATGTGGCCGAGGTCAAATCGGTCCCCAATGTGAAAGGCGGCAGGACCGCCATGGTGAATCCGGGGACCGTGGGGGGTGTGGGGGCGGCGGCCACCTACGTCATGGCGGACCTGGAACAGATGTCCTTTACCATCCGCGAGGTGTCGCCGCCCAGGGTGCGTTAGCGCGGCTTGCCGCCGATCATGACGCGCTGACCGTGTGCGAGCGAACCAAGATAGCTCACAAGGTCGGCCATCGTCTGGCTGCCGTAGGCCGGGGGATGCCCCAAAAGGCCGTTACGCACGCAGTGGCGAATCTGCGTCTCCAGCGTGATGACTTTATGCAGCTTTGGACTGTAGCGCGGGAAGATGGCGGCGGCATTGATGAGGCTTGGGATCCTCTTGCCGTTGGGCAGGCGGCCCATGATGCGTCCCCCGTCTATGTGGCAGCTGGAGCATGTGGTGTGCCGCCCATGGAAGCTCTGCTCATGGCTGCCGAAGCTGTCGGTGTTGAAGATGCGCGCCCCGTTCTTGACGGCCTGCGACAGGGCGATGGAGGCGGGCGATGCAAAGGCCGTCGTAGCGAGCCCGAGGGCGACCGCGCCGACCACTATCCTTATGCGGGATTGATTTCTCATTCAAGGCTCCATCCATCGGTTTTTTTGAGGTCTCTAGGGTAGCGAACGCCGACGAGCGGCGCAACCGCCTGTGAGGCCGTCGCAAAAGGTTCGTCTGCATCGCCCACCGGTCTGCCTTGTGCGGCGCATATGTGCTAACCTGCGGCCCAAACCCAAACGCCGTCTACCATGTCTTCGATACCCGATACCACGCGCCCCCGCCCCCATTGGCTGTCCGATGTCGTTCTTGTCACGTTCGTGGCGGCCGTGTTTTTTGGGATCATGCTGGGGACCCGCGAGCTCGGTGTGCCCGACGAGGCCCGCTATTCGGAGATTCCGCGGGAGATGGTAGCGAGCGGCCACTACATCACGCCCAGGCTCGATGGCGTGCTGTATTTCGAGAAGCCGCCGCTCTTTTACTGGCTGCAAACCGTCTCCATCCACCTGTTTGGCCTTAACCAATGGTCCATGCGATTCTGGACCGCGTTCTTCGCGGTGCTGGGCTGCGTGGCGGTCTACGTCACCGGGCGGTCGCTTTACAACCGGCGCACCGGGCTTTTGTCGGCCCTGGTCCTTGGGACCTCACTGCTCTACTTCGGGATGGGGCACATAGTCACCCTCGACATGACCGTCTCGGTGCTCGTGTCCCTCAGTCTTTTCGCCTTTATGCTCGCCTACCGCGCGCCGCCTGGCCCGGCGCGGCGGTGGGGGATGTGGGCGGCCTTTCTGTGGGCGGCGCTTGCGACACTCACCAAGGGCTTGATCGGCATCGTGTTCCCGATGATGGCGATCGGTCTTTGGATCATCGCCCTCTGGGATTGGCCGATCTTAAAGCGCATGTATCTGCCGACCGGGTTCGCGCTCTTTTTGCTGGTGGCCGCGCCCTGGCATGTTCTGATGCAGTTGAGGCACCCGACCTTCCTGCACTACTACTTTGTCCGCCAGCATTTCGAACGCTACCTCACGAGCGTCGCGCACCGCTATCAGCCGTTTTGGTATTTTCTGCCCATACTCCTCGCGGGTATCCTGCCGTGGACGGCCTTCATCGTCCAGGCCGCGCGGCTCCATCTGGGCTTTGCCTGGCGCGATCGCCGCCGCCACGCCGAGACCCTGTTGCTCGTGATCTGGGTGGTCTCGATATTCGTTTTCTTCTCGGCCTCCGATTCCAAGCTCGTCCCTTACATCCTGCCGGTGTTCCCGCCGCTTGCCATCCTCATCGGCCGCTACCTCGATGATCGCTGGGATAAGGCCTTGGGACGCGCCGACCGTTGGGCCTTTCGCGCGATCGCGCCCGTGGGTACGGCGCTCGGTGCCGCCGCCGCGTTCATCGTTCCGGCGACGCGACCAAGCCTCGAGCCGCACACCATGACGATCGCCATGGAGGTGCTTGGCGCCACCTTGGCCTTGAGCGCGATCGCCGCCACCTGGGCCGGTCTGAGACGCGGTTTTGCCTCAGGCGTGGTGGTGCTTGCGATCGGTTTCAGCCTTTTCCTGCTTGGCGTCAACGCCTCCGCCCCTTATCTCGATACGCGTACGGTCAAGGCCTTGGTGTTGAGGCTTCGCCCGCGCCTTACCCCAAACGCGATTGTCGCGTGTTATGGCTGGTACTATCAGGATGTGCCGTTCTACCTGCGCCGGCGGGTCGAGGTGGTGAACTACAAAGGCGAGCTCGGTTATGGTACGACCTTGGAAAAGACCCCGTGGATCATGCGCGGCCCGGCGTTCTGGCGGCAGTGGGACAGCGACCGCGCGGTCTATATGGTGACCAGTCGTCCGACTTATGAGCGGCTGCGCGCGCGCGGTATCCCCATGCACATGGTGGCGCAGAACGCCTTCAACGTCGTTGTCGGCAACAAGGCCTCCTGACCATGCGCTATCTGCCGATCATCTTCTTTGGCGTTTTTCTGAACGCCGCAGCCCAGCTCGTATTGAAGGAAGGGATGCGGCGTATCGGCTACTTCGCCTTCGATTGGGCCAATATCATCCCTATCGGCCTACGCATCGCTTTGAACCCGTTCGTGTTCGCGGGTCTTGTGATCTATGTCATAAGTTTTGTGGTTTGGCTGCTCGTGCTCTCGCGCGTCCAGGTGAGCTTCGCTTACCCCATGCTGAGCCTTGGCTATATCATGAATGCGGTAGCGGCCTACTATCTCTTTCAAGAGGCGCTCACGCCGACCCGGCTTGCCGGGATCGGCGTCATCATCCTCGGCACTTACCTCATCACAAGGAGCTGACATGAGCGATTTTGAGGGCGAATTTCTCCCCTTCTCGCGCCCCACCTTGAGCGAGGAAGCGATTGCCGAGGTCGTAGCCTGCCTGCGTTCGGGCTGGATCACCACCGGGCCTCGCGTCAAGCGGTTCGAGGAGGACCTTAAGGCCTATACCGGCGCACCGTTCGCGCTCGCCTTGTCGTCGGCGACCGCCGGCCTGCATCTTGCGCTCGCCGCCCTGCATTTGGCCCCCGGCGAGGAGGTGATCACCTCCCCCATGACCTTTGCCGCGACCCTGAACACCATTGTGATCGCCGGTGGTCGGCCGGTGCTGGTCGACGTCGAGGCCGATGGCTACAACATCGACGTCAGCCGTATCGAGGCGGCCATCACACCGCGCACGCGCGCGATCGTACCGGTCCATTTCGCGGGGGTGCCCGTGGATCTCGATCCTTTGTACGCGCTCGCCGCCCGACATGGTCTGCGGATCATAGAGGACGCAGCGCATGCCATAGGAACCGAATACAAGAACCGGCGTATCGGCGCTTTCGGCGACACCCAGGTCTTTAGCTTCCACCCCAACAAGAACATCACGACTGGCGAAGGCGGAGCCGTCATGACATCCGATGAGGGTCTTGCCGCCCATGTCGCATTGGCGCGTTTCCATGGGATGGATCGCGAGGCCTGGAACCGGTTCGGCAAGCAAGGGTCCGCGCACTATGAGATCGTCGCGCCCGGGTTCAAGTACAACATGATGGACATGCAGGCCGCATTGGGCCTGCACCAGCTGCCGGCCCTCGAGGGCTTCATTCGTCGCCGCACCGAGCTTGCCGAGCGTTACCGAAAGTCTCTCGCCGGCTGGCCGCAGTGGGACCTGCCGACTTCGCCCCATTATGACCATCGCCCAGCCTGGCATCTGTTCGCGCCATTATTGAACCCCACCGCCGCGGGTATGGACCGGGAGCGTTTCATGGCCGAGATGAAGGCCCGTAACATTGGCACGGCCATTCATTACCGCGCGGCCCACCTCTACCCCTACTACCGCGACCATTATGGCTTTCAGTTGGGTGATTTCCCGCGCGCCGAAAGTATCTCCGACCGCATCGTAAGCCTGCCGCTCTTTCCCGCCATGACCGACGCCGATCAAGACCGCGTGATCGCGGCCATGGCCGACGTCTTTGCCCGGACCTGATCCATGCGCCCGTACCTTAGCGTCGTGGTCCCTGTCTTTAACGAGGAGGAGAACCTAAGACCCCTGTTCGCGCGCCTCGTGGCGGCCTTGGACGCCATGGGCCGGCCCTACGAGATCGTATTTACGAATGATGGCAGCGCCGACCGCTCGGGCGAGATCCTGCGGGAACTCCATGCGGCGCGCCCCGCGCAGGTGAGGGTGATCGATTTCAATGGCAACTTCGGCCAGCACATGGCGATCATGGCGGCCTTCGAGCATGTGCGCGGCGATGTCATCGTGACCCTGGATGCGGATCTTCAGAACCCGCCCGAGGATATCCCGCGGCTTGTCGAGAAGATCGAGCAGGGTTTCGATGTCGTCGGTGGTTACCGGCGCGATCGCCAGGACACCTGGTTTCGGCGCAATGCCTCACGCCTCATCAACGTGATACGGGCGCGCATCACGCGCATCAAGATGCGTGACCAGGGCTGCATGCTGCGCGCCTACCGACGCCACATCGTCGATAGCATCGCCACCAGTGGCGAGGTCTCCGCGTTCATCCCGGCGCTCGCCTATAGTTTCGCGACCAATCCGACCGAGATCGAGGTGGCGCATGCGCCCCGCGCGGCCGGCCACTCGAAGTATCACATCTACAATCTCCTGCGCCTGAACTTTGATCTCATGACCGGTTTTTCGCTGGTCCCGTTGCAGGTCTTTACCATGCTCGGTTTCGCGGTGTCGCTGCTAAGCGCCGTCCTGGTCCTCTACCTCTTGTTGCAGCGCATCTTCGTCGGGCCCGAGGTCCAGGGTGTATTCACGCTCTTTGGCATCATGTATTTTCTCGTCGGGCTTGGGATCTTCGGGCTTGGGATCATCGGTGAATACATCGGCCGGATTTATCTCGAGGTCCGCAAACGCCCGCGCTTTGTGATCCGCGAGGTCATACAGGCCGTCGATGACGAGTAGCGCGCGCGTTATCGTTTTCGGCTATCACGAGGTCGGCTATTGCGGCCTTGAGTGGCTGCTGTCCCACGGTGTCAGCGTTGCGGCGGTCTTCACGCACGAGGATGACCCGCGGGAACGGATCTGGTTTAGGTCGGTTGCAGGCCTTGCGCGCGACGCCGGGGTGCCGGTTTTTACCCCCTCGTCCCTGAAAGATGCAGCGATTGTCGCGCGGATTTCCGAATGGCGCCCGGATGTGCTCTACTCGTTTTATTATAGGAACATGATTGCGCGCGAGATCTTGGCGATCCCGCGCCGGGGCGCCTTCAATATGCATGGGTCGTTGTTGCCGCGTTATCGCGGGCGGGTACCCATCAATTGGGCGATCATTCACGGCGAACAAGAGACCGGAGCGACCCTCCATCACATGGTCGCGCGCGCCGATGCCGGTGATATAGTCGATCAGGAGGCCTGCCCTATCGATCCCGACGACACCGCCCGCGACGTCTTTATGAAGGTTACAAAGGCCGCGGTCACGGTGCTTGCGCGCACCCACGACGCCATCGTCGCCGGGTGTGCGCCGCGACGCGTCCAGGACGAAAGTCAGGCGACAACCTTTGGCGGCAGGAAGCCCGAGGACGGGCGCATAGACTGGGATCGCGACGCGGTCTCGATCTACAACTTCGTGCGTGCGCTGACCGAGCCCTATCCGGGGGCCTTTAGCGTGGTGCGCGGGGCGCGTTTCCGGATCTGGTGGGGCCGACCGGTCGTGCTCACCGCAAAGGACCGCAAGCCTCCAGGGTGTGTCATTTCCGTGGAGCCGCTGATCATAGCGACCCGGGATGGGGGGTTTCGGGTGGAGAGGTTCGAATGGGTCGAGCCAAACGCCCCGGGCGGTCGGGATTTCATCATTGGGGAGCAGGTCGGCTGACGCGCGGCCGGACCCCGTCATCATCTTGGAGGAGCGTAATGGCCTTGAAAGTCCTGATTCTAGGTGTCAATGGATTCATAGGTAACAGCCTGACCCAGACCATTCTCGATCAAAAGGACTGGGAGGTCTACGGCATGGACATGCATAACGACAAGCTCGAGACTTGCCTTGGCAATCCGCGTTTCCATTTCGTGGAAGGCGATATCACGATCAATCGCGAGTGGATCGAGTATCAGATCAAGAAGTGCGATGTCGTGTTGCCCCTGGTGGCTATCGCCACGCCCGCCACTTACGTCACAGACCCCCTGCGGGTCTTCGAGTTGGATTTCGAGGCCAATCTCGATATCGTGCGCCATTGCGTGCGCTACAAGCGCCGCGTGCTGTTTCCCTCGACGTCCGAGGTCTACGGCATGAGCACTGATACCCCCTTCAACGAGGAAACGAGCCATCTCGTTTTGGGGCCCATCCATAAGCAACGCTGGATCTATTCATGCTCAAAGCAGCTCATGGACCGCGTCATTTATGCGTATGGCAAGGAGGGCCTGCCGTTTACTTTGTTTCGCCCCTTCAACTGGATCGGGCCCAAGCTCGACAACATTCTCGAGCCCAAGGAGGGGAGCTCCCGAGTGCTCACCCAGTTTCTTGGGAATATCTTGCGTGGCAAGGATATCCAGCTTGTCGACGGCGGCAATCAAAGGCGCAGCTTCACATACATCGATGATGGCGTCGACGCGCTGCTGCGCATCATAGAAAACCGCGACGGCTGCGCCGACGGCCGCATCTTCAACATCGGCAACCCGGCCAACGATTGCTCCATCAAGGAGCTCGCCGACGCGCTCGTGGCCCTGGTCCGGTCGTATCCCCGATATGCGGCGCTCGCCGAGCAGGTGAAAATCGTGGCGGTGAACTCGAAAGAGTATTATGGCGAAGGCTACCAGGACATCTTGACGCGCGTGCCCTCGATCGAGAATGCCCGCAATTACCTCGGCTGGGAGCCGCGCACCGATCTTAACACCGCCCTGAAGAAGACCCTGGACTACCATCTGGGCCGCCCGTCGCAAGAACTGCAATAACAGGATGCCCGATATCGCAATCGCCATAAAGGTCGACGTGGACACCGAACGCGGCACACGCCTCGGTGTCCCGGCGCTCGCCCGGGTCTTCGATGAGCTCGGGATACGCGCCACCTTTTTCTTTTCCGTGGGCCCCGACAACACCGGACGGGCCTTGCGGCGGGTCTTTCGTCCCGGGTTCCTGAAAAAGGTCAGGCGCACGAGCGTCGTCGGTACCTATGGCGTACGCACTTTGTTAAATGGCGTATTGTGGCCGGGCCCGCATATTGGCCGCCGCCATGGCGATGTCATGCGCGCCACCCGTGACGCCGGCCACGAGGTCGGCATCCATTGCTACGATCACATCCGTTGGCAAGATGGCTTGCCCCGTATGCGTCTTGCCGAGGTGCGAGACGAGTTTGGCCGGGCGCGCACGGAATTCGCGCGTATCTTCGGGGCGCCGGCGGCGGCCGCGGCGGCCGCCGGCTGGCAGGCTGATGCCCAGAGTCTTCAAATCTACGACGAGGCGGGACTTGCCTACGCGAGCGACACGCGTGGCAGCACGCCGTTTTTCCCGGTGGTCCGCGGCCGGCGTTTTCGCACACTTCAGATCCCCACGACCCTTCCGACCCTAGACGAGCTCATGGGCCGTCCCGACTTCCCCGACGAGCTGCTCGCCACGCACTACTTTTCCCTGCTCCATCGCAATGCGGTCAACGTCATGACCGTGCACGCCGAGATCGAGGGCATGGCCAAGCGGGATTGGTTCCGCGAATTCCTGACGCGCGCCGTGTCCATGCGCGTCCAGTTCCTGACGTTGGCCGAGGTAGCCCAGACGGTATTGGCGGCGCCTGACGAGGTCGTCGTAAGCGAGCTCGTCCAAGGCGAGATCGACGGTCGTTCGGGGATGCTCGCCGTCCAAGGCGGCGCTATCGCGTGAACGATCCAAGGCCCGATGCGCTGCCGGTCGGTGCATGCATCGGCGGCCTCAGGGCCGCGCTGTCCGGCCATAACGTGGTTCTCCTGTCGGCGCCGACTGGCAGCGGCAAGACTACGATCATTCCCCCCGCGTTGCTCGATCTCCCGGTCCTCGGCTCACGAAAGATCCTCATGCTCGAGCCGCGCAGGCTTGCCGCGCGGCTTGCGTGCGAATGGATGGCGGCCGCCATCCACGAACGCCCCGGTGCCACCATCGGTTACCGCACGGGCTATGAGACCGCGGTCTCCAAGGCGACTCGTATCGAGGTCATGACCGAGGGCGTATTGACGCGCCGCTTGCAGCGCGACCCCGAGCTTGCCGACACCGGCCTTGTGATCTTCGATGAGGTCCACGAGCGCCATCTGGCGACAGACCTGGGTCTTGCCCTGGTTCGCGACATCCAATCGAGCCTGCGTCCGGATCTGCGCGTCTTGCTGATGTCCGCGACCCTCGCCGGCGCGGCGTTCGCCCGCCACTTCCCGGATGCCCCTCTCGTGGAATCGCAGGGCCGGCAATTTCCGGTGGCGATCGAGTACCTGCCAAAGGCCGTCAACGCGCGCCTCGATCGGCTTGTGCGCGACGGTGTAGCGCGCGTCCTTGCCGTCACTCGCGGCGATGTGCTGGTGTTTTTGCCGGGTATGCGCGAAATCGCGCAATGCGAGCGCGCATTGGCCGGCGATATGGCAGCCATGGGTATGGGGCTTGCCCGCCTCCACGGCGCGATGTCGGTGGCAGAGCAGGACCTGGTGCGGGAACCGGACGGGCCGCGACGCGTGATCCTTGCAAGCGCCGTGGCCCAAAGCAGCATTACCTTGCCGCGCGTCGATGGTGTCGTGGATGCCGGTCTTACGCGCACCGCCTGTTTCGATCATGCCAACGGTTTCGCGCGCCTCGTCACCTCTTTGGCGAGCCAGGATATCGCCGATCAGCGCGCCGGACGTGCCGGACGCGTGCGCCCCGGCCATTGCCTGCGTCTATGGACGCAAGAGGATCAGCGCGGCCGACCACGTTTTGCGCGCCCGGAGATCGAGCAGGCCGATCTCAGCGGATTGGCGCTCGACCTTGCCGCCTGGGGCACGCCGGACGCCACTGGCTTGCATTGGCTTACGCCGCCCCCATCCGCGGCCCTGACGGCCGCGCGCCGGGCCCTCCAGGAACTTGGGCTTGTCGCCTCGGACGGCTCCATCACGGCCGCCGGGGGCCGTACCGTAGATCAGGGGTTCACCCCGCGCCTGGGGGCGATCCTGGCTTGTGCCGAGCGCGCGCACCACCCCCTGGTGTGTGCCCTGGCAGCCATTCTTGACGAGCGTAGCGCGATCCGTGATCGCGATGATGTCGCGATCGCGACCCAGTTGGCGTGGCTGCGGGAACACCCGGACTCGGCGGGGGCCGAACGCATGCGGCGTCTGGCCCGGCGGATCCACGCGCCCGCCTGGAATGGCGAAGGCGCAAGCGATGACGAGGTGGCGCGGCTGCTCATGGGCGCCTACGCCGATCGTATTGCCGTGCGCGTGGAGACCGGGGAGGCGGCGGTCTTCAAACTCGCCTGCGGCCCACGCGCGAGCCTTTCGCTGGCCGATCCATTGAGCCGCCAGGAGGCGCTTCTCGCGCTCGTGGTCGAAGAGACCGCTCAGGGCCCATGGATCCGCCTGGCGGCCCCGCTTTGCGGACCGGCATGGGCGCGTGCACAGTCATCCGCAGTCGAGTGCCTGCGGGTGCGCTGGGATGAGCGCGCCTCTGTCTTTGCCGCGCACAAGGAACGGTGTCTGGGCGACATTCGTCTGCAGGTGCTTGCGTGCGCGGTTCCCCCGGATGCGGATTTCCTGGGGGCCCTGGAGGCCGCAGTGCGACGCACGGGTCTTACGGCACTGCCATGGACGGAGGAGGCGCTGGCCCTGCGCGCGCGGCTTACATGGATCGCATCCGTGCGACCCGAGGAGGGCTGGCCCGATGTCAGCGATGCCGCGCTCGTCTCTCACGCCGCCCGCTGGCTGGCGGCGGCTGTCGTTGCCTCTGCGGGAAAGAATGCCGGGGTGTCGGTGGATGTGGCCCGCGGCCTGCGGTGCGGGTTGCTTTCACCCACCCAGCAGCGCGACGCCGAGCGCCTGGCGCCGGGCATGGTGGCCCTACGTTCCGGCCGCCGCTATGCCGTGCGCTACCCCGAAGGCGGCCCTCCGGTGCTCGCCGCTCCCTTGCAGGAGTTCTTCGGGATGACCGAGACGCCGCGACTTAACGCCGGCCGGACCGCGGTCACGGTAGAGCTGCTGTCGCCCGCGCGCCGGCCGCTCCAGGTGACCTCCGACCTCTTGAACTTTTGGCGAACCGGCTATCCCGATCTCAGGCGCGCGCTCGCGGCTCGCTATCCACGCCATGAGTGGCCCCCGGACCCGCTGTCTGTTCCGCCCTATCGGCCGCGGGAGAGGAGGTCTTGAGGTCGAGCTTGGCAAACAACGCCTGATCAGCGGTGACGCTCGGGTTTGGTGTGGTGAGAAGCACGTCCCCGGCAAAGACCGAATTGGCGCCGGCGAAGTAGCACAACGCCTGCAGTTCCTCGCTCATGCCTTCGCGGCCCGCGGCGATGCGCACGCGGCTCGTCGGCAAACAGATGCGCGCCACAGCGACGGTGCGCACGAACTCGAAGGGTTCGAGACCGGGGCGGTCTGCAAGCGGTGTCCCCGGAACGCGGACCAGGAGATTGATCGGTACGCTCTCAGGTGGCGGATCGAGCGCTGAAAGCTCGGCGATGAGTCCGGCCCGGTCGCGCCGCGTCTCCCCCATGCCGACTATTCCCCCGCAACACACCTTAAGCCCGGCCTTGCGCACGCGCGCCAGCGTCTCCAGGCGGTCGTCGTAGGTCCGTGTCCCTATCACCTCTCCATAGAATTCCGGACTGGTATCAAGGTTATGGTTGTAATAATCGAGTCCGGCCTCGGCCAGCTGCTCGGCCTGACCTTCGCCCAAAAGCCCGAGCGTGGCACAGGTCTCGAGTCCTAAGTCACGGATCGCGGCGATCATCTCCGCGACGCGTTTCACATCGCGCTCCTTGGGGCCACGCCACGCCGCCCCCATGCAAAAGCGCCCGGCCCCGCTCGCCTTGGCGCGCCGCGCCGCGGCCAACACCTCGTCGATACTGAGCAAGGGCTCGTCCTGAACGCTCGTGTGATGGCGCCGCGACTGCGGGCAGTATCCGCAATCCTCCGGACAGCCGCCCGTCTTGATCGAAAGCAGTGTGCTAATTTGAATCTCGTTAACGTCGAAGTGGTGTCTATGAACCGTGTGCGCCTCAAACAGGAGATCAAAAAAAGCGTGCGCGAAAAGTCCCTCGACGGCCTGCGTTGTGTGAGCCATAGTCCCTCCGTGCGCCCACGCTACGGCGACCGCCGCTCCCTGTCAACTTTCGCCGCCCCCTGTGTTTGACAAATATTCGAGCGCCCGATGCCCGTATAGCGAAATCCCGCCTCTTTAAGCCGTTGCGGGTCGTATTGGTTGCGGCCATCGAAGATGCGGGGCTCTTTGAGGAGCCGGCCCATGCGTTCGAAATCCGGATGCCGGAAAGGCTTCCATTCCGTCACCAGAATCAGGGCGTCGGCACCTTCCAGGGCCTGATATTGATCGGTCGCGATCACAAGCGAGCCCTTTTCGAACCAGGCCCCCGGGAGCTCGCGGCCCGCCACGTGCGTCGCCACCGGATCGTAAGCCGTGACCGTCGCGCCCGCCGTGATCAGGGCGCTTAAAAGTACGACCGACGCGGCCTCGCGCATGTCATCCGTCCCCGGCTTGAAGGCAAGCCCCCAGAGGGCGAAATGGCGGCCTTTGAGGTCGCGGCCGTATTCGTGGACGATGTGCGTAAACAGCAGATGCTTTTGCTGCTCGTTACGGGCTTCGACCGCCTTCAAGACCGTAGGCTCGAAACCGCAATCGTCAGCCATGCGAATGATGGCCTTGACGTCCTTTGGGAAACACGACCCGCCATAGCCGCAGCCGGGATAGATAAACGAGTAGCCTATGCGGCTATCCGATCCTATGCCGCGCCGGACGCTTTCCACGTCCACATCCAGGCGCTCGCAAAGATTCGCAATCTCGTTGATGAACGAGATCTTGGTGGCGAGCATGGCGTTGGCGGCGTATTTCGTCATCTCCGCCGCGCGCACGCTCATAAACAGCAGGCGCTCGTGATTGCGCATGAAGGTCGCGTAAAGGTCCCGCATCCGGTCGCGTGCAGTGTCGGATTCGCATCCAACGATGACGCGGTCGGGGCGCATGAAGTCGGAGACCGCATCGCCTTCCTTCAAAAACTCCGGATTGCTTACGACATCGAAGGGAATTTGGACCCCGCGGGATTCAAGTTCCGCGGCGATCGCTTGGCCTACGCGCTCCGCGGTCCCGACCGGCACGGTCGACTTGTCGACGATTATGGCGTAGTGGCGAAGGTGGCGACCGATGTCGCGGGCGACATCGAGAACATGCCGCAGGTCCGCCGACCCATCCTCGTTGGGCGGCGTGCCCACGGCTATGAAGTACACATCGCTTGTCGCAAGGGCGTCTTTAAGCGAGGTGGTGAACCGCAGGCGCTTTGCGCCCACGTTGCCGCGCACGATTGTCTCGAGCCCCGGCTCGTATATGGGCAGCACGCCCTGCTTTAGATTCTCGATCTTGCGTTCGTCTATGTCGACGCAGGTGACCTCATTGCCCATCTCCGCAAAACATGCGCCCGTTACGAGCCCCACATAACCCGTGCCTATCACGGTCAATTGCATCGTCGTGTCCACCGCACCAAACGGCAACGCCTGCCGCGCGGGCCATTCTAGCAGATCACGCGATCCTGCTCTTGATCCACGCCGCCGCGAGGTCGCAGCCGCCACAAAGCGTCACCCAGCGGGCCGCCGCCCCGGCCATGCCTAACGAAAGACCCCAAAAACCTCGTGTGCCGCGTCGCCTAAGCCCGCGTACCCCCGCGGGCGATCCGCCCGCGCTCTTAAAGATCACGGCTTCGGGGGGCCTTGATGCCCCGAGGTGTCCGTGTCGTCCGGCCCCTTAAAGCGATGGCGTCCCGTCCTTTTCCCCATGGAGCGCTTCATAGCGCGTTTGACAATCGGTGCAGCGTTCAGCGGTCGGGTAGGCCTTGAGGCGCGCGTAGGGGATTTTGCCCCCGCACTCGCTGCAGAAACCGTAAACGCCTTCCTTCATACGCTCCAGGGCGCGGTCGACGGCGCGCAGCTCGCGCGTTTCGTTCTCCATTTCGGCAAAGTTCAGATCGGTTTGCTGGAGGGCCGCTGACTCGTCGCCCAAGTCCCGGACCTCGCCGGTTATCTGTCTAAGATTGTCATGACTGGCATCGTTTGCCCCGGTCTGAATCATGGCAATGAGGTCCTGACGCCGGCGGTTAAGCTCGTTTGTCAGTGTGTGAAGCTCGGTTGCGGTAAGGTGGGTCATAAGTGGCGCTCCTTTGGGTTCGGCAACAAACAAAACATACCTTATGGAGAATACTACGCCATCCAAACCCGGTTGGGGCGCGACACGCCGCCTATCATGCGCAACCCACGCCTGGCCCCCGGAAGTAGGCATGGGCGGCTATTCCTTTAAGGTCGCGAATGGTGCGTTGTGCCGGGCCAAGGCTTTTGGTGGTGGAGCGGCGAGCGCGCGAACGCCACGGGCGCGTGCGATCCCGGCCTTCCCGCACAAACGCCATGGAGGTGTGTTTTAAGCCGACTGCCCGACCCAGGCGCCCGTGTCGCCTCATGTGCGATGGCTGCCTGCTGGTGCATGCCGCGATCAAAAACGAACTTTGGCGTGATTTCGCGCGGCTTCGCCCCGCAAATTGTTTGCAAATGTTGATATCGCTGTTACAGTTAGCCTTGACGGCCATGCGATCTCGTGAAGTAGTCAACGTTTGCGCCGTTTGTGATGGGAACTGGGCGCGCCTCGAGATATCGCGCTCGCAATGCGCGGTCGATTCGGTCGCGCAATGGCCGGTTGGCTCCATGCCCCGACGCCCGAACTCAGGGAGGCGGAGAGTTGGCGGAGCGCAGCTCTTAACATGAACGAAGGAGTGAGCGTATGGCAATAAAGAAGAAGGCGGCGTCCAAAAAGGCGGTGCGAAAAAGCGCGCCGGCAAAGGCGTCGGTCAAAAAGGCCACCACTAAAAAGTCGGTGACAAAGAAGACGCCCGTAAAGAAGGCGCCGGTCAAGAAGGCCGCATCAAAAAAGACATCAACCCGGACGTCGGCGGTGAAGTCACGCGCCAAGACGGCGGGCAAGAAGTCGGCGGCCAAGACCTCGTCCACCAGAAAGAAGGCACGCTCCAAGAAGTAGTCTGCATGGGGCCGTAAGAGGCCGTGTCTTTGACACGGCCTTTTTTACGTCTCCTGGTCTTCCTCCAGACTCCCTTTGTTCAAGGCCTGAAGGGTGTCGGCCCAGGCGTTTTCGTGTTTTAGCAGCTCGGTTGTCATGATCTCATGGAGATCCACGAAGGTCTGGGACAGAACACTGGCATCGTGGCCGCCGGTCACGCCCTGGGCGGCACGTTCCGCGAGCGATAGCGTGTCGCGTGCGCTCAGGCATGACCCAAGCAGATTTTTGATGCGTTCGCGCTTCTTCGGAATCCATGAGCGGTCGGCATCGAGTGATTTAAGCCGTTCGCCGAGCTCCAGGATGCGCTTGCGCAGTCGGCTCAAAAGCCCCAGTTGGTCACTTTTTATGTCGCCCCACACCGCGATGTCGATCAAAAGCCGCCAACGCGCACGCAGTGCGGTAATGAGTGAGGCGGGTAATGTCACGTCTTCGGAGGCATCCATCAGCGCGCTCCCGCATTCAAAGCGGCAAGCCGCTCGGGTGTGCCGACATCGGTCCATAGACCCCGATAATGTTCGCCCCCTATCAGCCCCCGAGCGATCATGCGGCGCAAGAGTGGGGCCAGTGGGAAGCGGTCCTCGGCCATGCCCGCGAATAACGCGGGCTGGTATACACCTATCCCGGCGAATGTGAAACGCGGCGCGATGTCCGTCACCTGCCCATCGCGCAAGCCGAAATCCCCCTGCGGGTGATGTTTCGGGTTATCCACGAGAACCAGGTGCGCAAGTCCGGCAAGCGACGTCGGCAGACGCGTAAAATCGTAGTCCGTATAGATGTCGCCGTTGACCACGAGAAACGGGTCGCATCCCAAAAGCGGTAGGGCGCGCCGAATTCCCCCGCCGGTCTCGAGCCCCGCTGGGCCCTCGTCTGAGTAGCTTATGTGGACGGATAGGCGCGCGCCGGTCCCTAGGTGTGCGCGGATATTCTCGCCGAGATGCGCGACATTTATGACGATATCCGTAAACCCCGCGCCCGCAAGCTGGCCTATCAGGCGATCTAGCAGCGGCGTTCCACGTACCGTCAAAAGCGGCTTGGGCGTAACGTCGGTCAGTGGACGCATGCGCGTGCCCCGGCCGGCGGCCAAAATCATGGCTTTCATGGGGCCCCCGGAAGCGTAAGCAAAAAGGCGTGCAGATCCTCGAGGTCCGGGTAGAGCGCTGTGGCCTCGCGCAGGTAATGCATGGTCAGCGGCAGGTCGCGCAAGTATCCCGATTTGCCGTCGCGCAGATAGAGCCTCGCGAATATCCCCGCGACCTTCAGGTGCCGTTGAATACCCATGCGGTCGAACCATTCGATGAAAACAGCCTCATCCTCGCACTGATGGAGCCCGGATTCGCGGGCCAGCTGACAATAACCCTTGACCCAGTCGACCACGCGCTCGCGCGGCCATGCCACATAACAATCCTTGAGCAGCGAGACAAGATCGTAGGTGATCGGGCCGCGCACCGCATCTTGAAAATCCAGAATGCCGGGGTTGTGAACCGTGTTGACCAGCAAATTGCGCGAGTGATAGTCGCGATGGACCCAGACCTGGGGCTGGCAAAGCGCGCTCTCGCTTAAATTTCTGAAGGCGCAGTCGAGCAGGCGCCGCTCATCGGCGGTTACCAAGTGCTTCAGATAACCCCGCAGATACCATTCGGGGAAAAGCTCCATCTCGCGGCGCAGCAGGGTTTCGTCGTAAGGGGGCAGGAAGCCTGGTTCGGAGAAGGTCCCGGTTTGCAGGACGATGAGGGCGCCCAGCGCATCGCCGTAAAGGCGATCGGCGGTGGCGTGGCCCAGGCGGCTTAGGTAGGGGATGCGTCCGAGATCGGTCAGCAGGGCAAGGCCCGCGCCAAGGTCGCAGCCCAATACCTCGGGCACATGCAGACCAAGCGCCGCGAAGCGTTGCGCGATTCTGACAAACGGCGCCAGTTCCTCCTTTTCCGGGGGGGCGTCCATGCCGATCCACGACTTTTCGCCCACGGTTATGCGGAAGTAGCGCCGAAAGCTCGCGTCGGATGAGGCTGGCGCCACCGTGAACTCACGTGTGCCCAGTACCCGGCTTGCGAGTTGCGCGAGGGCCGCCAGCCGCTTGTCATCGGTCACGAAATTTCTCCTTTTCCGCAAGCGAGGCCTTGCCTCGGCGGGCGATTGTATGCGATTTTAGCGGCCATTGACATTTGACCGACACCCCGATGCCCCGGACCGTTGCCGCGCGCACTTCGACGGGGCTCCTGCTGTTATTTATCTATTCGTGCAGCGCGAGCGCCGCATGCCCCCCACCCGCCGTCCACCCGACGCCGTTTGTGGGCACCCGTGGGGGCCGCAAGATCGCCCATGTCGTGGCCGACAAGGCGCGCGCCTTTGCCGACGGTATAACCGTGTTCAGTGGGCGGGTCGTCTTGACTTACGGGACAGAGACCGTACATGCCCGGCGTATCCGCTACAATCGCCGGACCGATGCCTTTACGGCGATCGGGCATGTGCGTGTGACCAATGCCCGGGGTGGCGAGCTGCGCGCCCACTACCTTCACATGAACCGGATCACGGGTCGGGGCGTGGCGCGCGCGGTGCACTTTTCGCTCCCGGGCAGTAATGCGCGCGGGCGCGCGGTCCTGGTCATATTGAGAAGCCGCCATAAGTCAGACATCAAGGATACGCGTTACACGATGTGTCCCGAGGGCACCAAGGTCTGGTACATAGATGCCGATCATCTGCACTTGAATTACACGAAGGACGTCGGCGTGGCCACCAATGCGCGGGTGTATTTTCATGGCATCCCGATCTTCTACTGGCCCTACTTGAGTTTCCCCATATCGTCCAAACGCAAGTCCGGTTTCCTGCCGCCGCGCTATGGAACCGCGAGCAATTCGGGGATTATGTTGTCCGTCCCCTATTATTGGAATCTCGCGCCCAACTACGATCTCACCACGACCCCTGAGATATTGACGCGGCGCGGGGTGCTGTTTCGCAATCATTTTCGTTACCTGGGGTTGGGATATAGCGGCTCGGACCGTATCGACTACATCCCGGCCGATCGTGTCTACGGCGGCCCGCGCTATGCCCTGCATGTCGCCCACAATCAGGTCTTCGGCCCTTATTGGTGGGCGAACATCAATTACAATCGGGTCTCCGATCCGGCGTTTTATACAGACTTCAGCGCGAATTTTGCGCTGGCGAGCCAAATCGACCTGCCGCAGCTGGGCCAAGTCGGCTACTCGGGGCGGCGTCTGCGATTGCAGATCACGAGCAGCGCCTATCAACTCCTGGATACGAGCATCGGCGCGGCCTACGAGCCTTATGAAGAGCTCCCCGGCCTGTTTCTGAGGACACGCGGCACGGCCAAGCCCGATCGTCTCCACTATAGCCTGAAGGCGAGCGCCGCGCGCTTCGTGGGCGGGGGGACGGCGCCCGCCGATCGCCTCGACCTCGTCCCGGCCTTGAGCTATCCATGGCGTTGGCCCGCCGGGTTCATAACCCCCCGGCTTGCGGTTCGCGAGACCGACTATTGGATTGCAGGCGAGCCGGCCATACATAGGACCACGCCGGTGGTAAGCCTCAATGATGGCCTGGTCTTCGAGCGCACCTACGCAGGCGGTGACCGCCAAACCCTGGAGCCGGAGCTTTCCTACCTCTACGTCCCCTATCGCAACCAGCAGGGGATCCCGTTCTTCGACACGGCGCCGGCACCCTTTACCTATACCAATCTGTTCCGGACCAACAGCTTTTTTGGACCGGACCGCCAGGTGGACGCAAATCAGCTGATAGCAGGCCTCACCACGCGCCTTTATTCCTTGGCGGGCCGCGAAAGATTGCGCGCGAGCGTGGGCGAAATCTATTACTTCCACAAGCCCTCGGTCTACGCGACCTACCAGACCCAGGTTCTCAATCGCACCTCGGACCTGGCGGCCGAGGCCTACGCCCGCCTGAGCCGTCATTGGTATGTGCGCGGATCGCTCGCCTGGAACCCCAACAACGATGAGACCGACGAGGGCGACGCCTATGTCGAGTATCGCCCCAAGCCCAATGCCGCCATAACCGTCGGTCACCGGTATATCCGCGGGGTCCAGGAGCAGGTGGATGTGTCGCTCCAGTGGCCCGTGTTCGCGCGCTGGTCCACCCTGGTCGAGACCAGCTATTCGCTCATGCAGTCGGCAAGTTTGGAGTCTTATCTCGGTATCCAATACAATAGCTGCTGCTGGGGGCTTGGATTTTATGTCGGCAAGACCCTCGGTCTTAACAACACCGAATTCACGACCGCGATGTTCGAGTTCACGCTAAACGGCTTGGGCGCGCTCGGGTCGGCGCCGGTCGTGCCCCTTAGCCAACACGGCTTTATGCTCGGTTCTTAAAAGTCAGGAGATTACCCTATGTCCGCCGCACTCCTCCAGGCCCCGGTCACCACTCCTCCGGTTACGATCGACAAGATCGTTGCGGTCGTGAATAACGAGGTGATTACGCAAAGTCAGCTCGATCGGCGGGTATCCCTGCTGATAAAACGCTTGGCGGCGCGTGACGTGACGGTACCCCCGCGGCATCTTTTGGCGCGTAAGGTCTTAAGCCAGATGGTCTTGCAGCGACTCGAGCTTCAGTATGCGCACAATATCGGGATTCGCGTAAGCGAAATCCAGGTAAAGCACGCCGAGGCCGCCTTGGCCGCCCGTAATCACATGACAGTGCCGCAGTTTGAGCAGGCGGTGGCATCCGAGGGGTTCACCCGCGCGGGTTTTCTGCGCCGACTGCGCACCGAGATCACGATCCGCACGCTCATCATGCAGCGCATCAGCCGTTCGGTGATCGTGACCCGGCGCGCGGTGGATCGGTTTCTCGCGCAGGCGCGCGCCGCCGATGGCACTCGTTACCACGTCTCCGAGATCACGCTCCAGCTTCCGGTAGCAGCGGACACAGCAGCGCGCCAGGCGGTCCGCAAGCGCGCACGCCGTATCCTGAAAAAGATTGAGGCCGGCGAACCATTCAGCCAGGCGGCAATCGCCTATTCCCAGGATCCCCATGCCCTCGAGGGAGGGGACATCGGATGGCGGACCGTGGCGCACCTGCGTCCGAGCTTTGCACGCGCGCTGCGCCAGATGAAGACCGGCGATGTGCGATTAGTGGCGGGACGCGGGGCTTACTATATCGTCAAGCTGAAAGGTAAGCGCGCGGGCGTAAAAGGGCCGGCGCGCGAGCAGGTGCGCCTGCGCGAGATCATGCTGCGGCCGTCGCGCCGGATGTCGGCGTTCATCGTCCACGAAAAGCTAAAGGCCCTGAAGGTGCGGCTTGCGCACGGCGCCCACTTCAAGACATTGGCGCGCGCTTATTCAGAGGCAAGCACGGCCGTGCGCGGCGGATCGCTCGGCTGGGTGACGGTCGCGGGCCTCCCGCCCGCATTGGCCGAGGCCGTTCGCTATTTGCCCCTGCATACCGTGGGCGGGCCCTATGCCACCACAGAGGGCCAGATGCTGATCGAGGTGGTGGCCCGGCGCATGCGCGCGGGCATCACGCGTAACGAGGCCCGCCGGCTTTTGCGCATGCGCCGGGGCAACGCCCTCTATGTGCGCTGGCTGCAGACCTTGCGCGATGATGCCTATGTCCGCTACCCAAGCCATGTCTAAGCGCCCGGTCATCGCGATTACCCCCGGAGAGCCGGCCGGCATCGGGCCGGATCTCATGGCCGCGCTCGAGTACGATGATGACGTAGACTGGGTGTGCATCGCGGACCCGGATCTTCTGGATGACAGGGCGCGTCTGCGCGGGCGGCAGCGGCATTGGCCACGTTATGCGCCTGGTGTACATGGACCCTCGATCCTGCCGGTTGCGCTCGCCCACCGCGCGGTCCCCGGGGTCCTGGATCCGGCAAACGCCGATTACGTACTGTCTTGCTTGAGGCGCGCGACCGAGGGCTGCCTTGCAGGCGAGTTCGCGGCCCTGGTCACCGGACCCGTGCATAAGGCCGTCATCAATGAGGCGGGGTACGCGTTCACCGGCCATACCGAGTTTCTGGCACACGCGGCGGGTGTGGCCGAGGTCGTCATGATGCTGGTCGCCGGGTCCTTGCGGGTCGCCCTGGTCACCACCCATGTGTCGCTTGCGTCGGTGCCGGCGGCCATCACCGGCGCGCGCCTGGACGCGGTGCTTGGCATCCTCGATGCCGCGTTGATGCGTGATTTCGGTATCGCACGGCCCGCGATCGCGGTGTTGGGTTTAAACCCCCATGCCGGAGAGGGAGGGCACCTGGGGCGCGAGGAGATCGATGTCATAACCCCGGCCGTGGTGCGCGCCCAGGCGCGCGGCATTCGTGCCATAGGCCCGATCCCCGCGGACACCGCGTTCATCCCCGCGCGCCTGGCGCATGTCGATGCGGTGCTCGCCATGTACCACGACCAGGGCCTCCCCGTGCTGAAGGCTCACGGATTTGGGGGCGGCGTGAACGTGACCCTCGGCCTGCCTTTCCCCAGGATCTCGGTGGATCATGGAACGGCCCTCGACCGGGCCGGGACGGGGCGGGTCGATACCGGCAGCATGGCATCGGCCATGGCGCTCGCCAAGGCCTTGGCGAGCCGTCATGCCGGCCCCTAAGAAACGTTTCGGCCAGCATTTCCTGCGTGATGAGTCGGTCCTTGCGCGTATTGCCGGGGTCTGCATAAGCGTGCCCGGAGACCATACCGTCGAGATCGGCCCAGGCGATGGCGCGCTTACCGCTCATCTGTTGAGACAAGAAGGCGAGCTGCACGTAGTCGAGATCGATCGTGATCTGATCGCAGGTCTCAGGCGGCGTTTTGCCAAAGACCCGGTCGTCGTGCACGAGGCCGATGCCCTGCGGTTTTCGCTGTGCGCGGCGGTTGCGGGCCGGCTGCGCGTCGTCGGCAATCTTCCCTACAATATCTCGAGCCCGCTCATTTTCCATTTCCTCGAACAGCCTTGTATCGCCGGCATGGTGTTCCTCTTGCAAAAGGAGGTCGTCGATCGTCTGGCGGCGCCCCCCGGGGGTCGTGATTACGGGCGACTGTCTGTCATGGTGCAGGCGCGCTGCGAGGTCGTGCCGCTTTTTGCCGTGGCAGCGGAGGCCTTCAGTCCGCCGCCGGCGGTCGAGTCGCGCCTCGTGGCCTTGCGTCCGGTCCCATCTTTGGTCCCGCCGCCGGCTGCGGCGCTGTTTGCCGAGATCGTCGCGCGCGCGTTCTCGCAGCGGCGCAAGATGCTTCGCCAGTCATTACGCGGGTATTTCGGGAATGAGGATTGGCGAATGCTCGGTATCGACGCCACCCGCCGCGCCGAGACCCTGAGTGTCGCTGAATTCGTGGCGCTGGCGGCCCACGCCAAGACTCAGTCCCGTTCGTCTCCATAGAAGCGTTCACCAAAGCGGATCTTGCCGTAGCCACGTTTGCGGCGGGCGCGGTTCGTGTCGCGCAGGGAATACACGCAGCCGCAGTACTCCTGCTGGTAGAAGCGCTGCTCCTTGGCGATTTGTATCATGCGCTGACTCCCTCCGCCCTTGCGCCAGTTGAAGGTCCAGTAGCGCAATCCGGGATAGCGGCTTGCGGCGCGCTCCCCGCAGGCATTGATCTGATTCATGTCCTTCCAGCGCGAGATACCAAGTGAACTCGTAAAGACCGCAAAACCATGTTCCACGGCATAGAGCGCCGAGCGCTCGAAGCGCATGTCAAAGCATACGGTGCATCTCGCGCCGCGTTCCGGTTCGTTTTCGAGGCCCGTCACGCGCGCAAACCAGCGGTCCTTGTCATAATCGAGATCGACGAAGGGCACGCCAAGCTTATCGGCAAAGTGCTTGTTCTCGGTCTTGCGCAGCTCGTACTCTTTCAAGGGCTGGATGTTGGGGTTGTAGAACAAGACCTCGAGGGCCACGCCCGATCGCTGCATCTCCCGCATGACGTCCGCCGAGCACGGCGCGCAACACGAATGCAGGAGTACGCGGCGATCGTCGGTCGGCGCTATGAGCTGCGGACGTTCATCTGGCTTATTCATTGTGTCGCGGGGATCTTTTCGCGGCAGGCCCCCTCCGCCTTCTCGAGGATCTCCGTGGTCTTTGTGATCCACGCCTCGGCGCGCGCGTTCAGGGTCGCGGCCGTGAGGCCCTCTCCCGAGAGGGGTGTCCCGATCACGACCCGCACCACGCCCGGCTCCTTGATGAAGGCCCGGCGCCCCCAGAAGCAGCCGGCATTGTGCGCAACCGGCAGCACCGGGCAGCCGGCGGCGAGGGCAAGCCGTGCCCCCCCGAGCTTGAATCGCCCATGGCGCCCGGCCGGCACTCGCGTCCCCTCCGGAAAGATGATGACATAGCGCCCGGCGGCCAAGCGCTCGCGCCCCCCCTGTATGACCTGGTCTATGGCCTTGTGCTGCCGCTCGCGCGCAATGGCGATCGGTTGACTCAAGGCCATCCCCCAGCCGAGCAGGGGGATCCACAAGAGTTCCCTTTTGAGAACCCAGACGTGGGGCGGGAAGATCCACTGAAAGGCCAGGGTCTCCCACGTGGACTGGTGCTTGGAGAGGATGACGCATGGTGTGTCCGGGATGTTCTCGCGCCCCTCGACCTCATACGACAGTCCACAGGTAAGCTTGAGCCACCATATGTTGAAGCGTCCCCACTGGCTGATGACGCGGTAGCGCGGTATGGGGCGCAGCCAAAAGAGCGCCAGCACGACCGGTGCCCAGACGGCGATCGACAGGATGAAGCCCACCTGGAAGGCTGCGGCCGCGAGCGGCTTTTTCATGCGCCGCCGCTGATGCCATGGGACAAGACGGCATCGGTGAATGCCGCAAGGTCGTCGTAGACGGGGACCCCGGCGAGACCCTCGCCCTCGATGATCGTCCGCATGCCCTTGCCGGTGCGCACCAGGACCGGGAGCGCTTGCGCCGCGCGCGCCGCCTCGATATCCCGGCGCGCGTCACCGACCGCGTATGTGCTGTTCAGGCTGGTCTTAAAGCGCGCCGCTATGTCGTACAGAAGCCCCGGTAGAGGCTTTCTGCAGAGGCAGCCGTCGCCAGGTCCGTGCGGGCAGAAGAAGATGGCCTCGATCTCCCCGCCCCGGTGATGAATCTCGTCTAGCATGCGATTGTGTATCCGGCCGAGTGTATCGACGTTGAAGAGGCCCCGGGCGATGCCCGACTGGTTGGTGGCGACCACCACTTGAATCCCGGCGTGGGTCAGTCGCGCGATCGCCTCCAGGCTGCCCGGTATCGGGCGCCATTCCTCCGGTGTCTTGATGTACAAGTCGGAGTCCTCGTTGATGACGCCGTCGCGGTCTAAGATGACAAGACGCATCACGAGTCCCGGAATTCCGATACCCGGATGCGCCCCGCGACCATGCGCGACGAGCGCTTCATGAGGGCGTCCATCTTGTCCCAGAAGGCGCGATCGAGCGCAAAGTCCGCGGAGATCGCCGTGCCAAGGAGGAGAATGAGCAGATCGGCGCACTCTTCGGCCAGCGCCTCCCGGTCCCGGCCCTTGGTGACGCAGGCCGAGATCTCGCCCAGTTCTTCGGCCATCAGCGCGACCCGATAGACGAGGTCCTCGCCTCCCAGGTTCTTCAGGTCATGCTTGTCGTGGAAGCGCTGTACGGCATCGCGCATGGCCGCAAAAGAGTCCTTCACGTCGTTCATCGCGCGTCTCCGGATATCTTCAAGCATGATAGATCCCCGACCGTCTCACATAAGGCCGCAAGCCGCGTCAAGAGGTGCAAGCGGCCCTTGCGTGTCGCGGCGTCCTCACTCATCACGAGCACCTCCTCGAAAAACGCATCGACCGCCGGCCGTAATTCCCCAAGCGACGCAAGGGCGCTTTCGTAGTCGCCATCGCGGCTTTGTTCGGCGACCATTGTCTCGCGCCGCGCGACTTCCCGCGCAAGCCGCCTGTCGGCATCCTCAACCCCGACCCAGGATTCGTGGCCATCAAGGGGCTCGTGGTTTTGCCGCAGGATGTTACGGATGCGCTTGTGGGCGCCGACCAAGGCCGGGGCCGCGGGACTTTGAGCGAAGGCCCGCAGTGCCCGTGCCCGCCGCGTCGTATCGTAGACCCGGTCGAGGCCCGCCGCCAGGGCCGCCGCCACGATGTCTTGAGGAAGCGTATTCTCGAGAAGATTGCGCAGGCGCTCGGCCAGAAAGCGGTGCACGGCATCAATCGTGTCGGATGCGAGGAGTCCGGCCGGGTATTGGGCGTACGCGGCCTCGAGAAGCCAGGCGACCGGAAGGTCCTGACCATGGCGTTCGCCTTGCGCCTGCAAGAGGCGCAGTACGCCGATCGCCGCGCGCCGCAGCGCGAATGGATCTTTATCCCCGGTCGGGATAAGCCCCACTCCGAAGATGCCGACCAGGGTATCGAGCTTGTCGGTCAGCGCAAGAGTAAGACCCAAAGCGCCATCCGGCAGGATGTCGCCTGCAAAGCGCGGCCGATAATGGGTGGCAATGGCCGCGGCCACAGCCTCATGTTCGCCGTCGCGCCGTGCGTAATACCCACCCATGATCCCCTGGAGTTCAGGGAACTCGCCGACCATGCCGGTCACGAGGTCGGCCTTGCACAATGCCCCGGCGCGCGCCGCCTGTCCGGGATCTACGCCGAGGCGCAAGGCGATCACGCGCGCAAGCCGCGCAAGCCGCGCGGCCTTGTCGGCGAGACTGCCCAGGCGTTGCTCGAACGCCACCTGCGAGAGGCCCAGCGCATGGGTCTCGAGCGGCTTTTTGCAGTCGGTATCCCAGAAAAATCGCGCGTCGGCAAAGCGCGCCGCGAGCACCCGTTCGTTGCCTTTGCGTATGGCGTCATCATCTCGTGGCGCGATGTTGGCGATCGTGATGAAGTGCGGCAATAGCCGTCCCTTGTGCTCCAGGGGGAAGTATTTCTGGTGGCCTTGCATGGCCGCGATCAACACCTCACGCGGTACCTCGAGAAAGCCTTGGTCGAACGAACCCAGTATCGCGTGCGGCCATTCGACGAGCGCTGTCACAAGATCGAGAAGTTCGCTGTCCACAAGGGGTTCGGCGGCGATCTTTACCGCAAGCCGGTCGATCTGTTCGCCGATTCGTTTGCGGCGCTCGGCAAACCCCGCGATCACTCGGCCCTCGGACTCAAGGAATGACTCATAGGCGGCCGCTTGCGGGATCGCAAGCGCGCGTGGAGCAAGGAATCTATGGCCGCGTGTTTGCCGTCCGCTCATAAGGCCGAGCACCGGGATGCGCAGGGCGCGCGCGCCATACAAGGCTGCCACCCAGTGGACCGGCCGCACGAATTCCGTGACCCCGGCCCCCCAGCGCATACGACGCCGCGCCGGCAATCGTTGCAGGATGTCCTCGAGGATATCGGCAAGGACTTCGGCAAGGCCCCGTCCGGGACGCCGTTCGCGATAGCCCAAAAACTCACCGCGATCGGTGGTCATCCGCTCCAAATCCTCGACGCCGACTCCCAGGGAGCGTGCAAACCCGTGCGCGGCGCCGGTCGCAGAGCCGTCTTTCGCAAACGCGGCGGCGAGCGCCGGCCCCTTGCGGACGATGGTCTGCGCGCCTTGGCGCGCGGCCACCCCTGTTATGCGCGCACTGATGCGCCGGGGTGCCGCAAAACTTTGTGTCGATGCGTCATCGGCCAGCAGCCGGTTGTCGGCAAGCGCGGCATGCAGGCCCTGGGCAAGCGCCTCTGCGAGTGCCACGATCTCCCCGGGGGGCAGCTCCTCGGTACCGATCTCAAGCAGCAGGTCGTTTCTCTTAGTCATGGGTCGATCGCATCCGCGGAAATCCCAGCGCCTCGCGTTTCTGGTAATAGCCCTCGGCCACGCCACGCGCCAATGCGCGCACCCGGCCTATGGCGCGCGCGCGCTCGGTGACACTTAGCGCATGGCGGGCGTCGAGCAGATTGAAGGTATGCGAGGCGTGCAGGACATGATCGTAGGCGGCAAGCGGCAGGCCGATTGTAATCAAGCGTCGGCACTCATCCTCGAAGGCCTGAAAGCGCGCCTGCAGCGCCTCGACCGAGGCCTCCTCGAAGTTGAAATGCGATTGCTCGACCTCGTTTTGCCGGTAGAGGTCCCCGTAGCGGACGTCGGTATTCCAGGCGAGATCATAGACATTGTCGCGGCCCTGCAGGTACATGGCCAGCCGTTCCAGGCCATAAGTGATTTCGCCTGTTACCGGTCGGCACTCCAGGCCGCCGGCCTGCTGAAAATAGGTAAACTGACTCACCTCCATACCGTTGAGCCAGACCTCCCAGCCCAATCCCCAGGCCCCCAGGGTGGGGGACTCCCAATTGTCCTCGACAAAGCGCACGTCGTTGGCCAGTAAGTCTATGCCGAGCGCCCGAAGGGATTTGAGGTAGAGCTCCTGGATATTGACGGGCGAGGGCTTGAGCACAACCTGAAACTGAAAATAGCGCTGCAGGCGGTTTGGGTTCTCGCCGTAACGGCCATCGGTCGGGCGTCGTGACGGTTGTACATAGGCGGCGCGCAACGGTTCGGGTCCCAGGCTCCCGAGAAAGGTTGCGGGATGGAAGGTCCCGGCGCCCATCTCGACGTCATAACCCTGTTCGATAACGCAGCCCTGTCTTGCCCAATAGCGCTGCAGGGCAAAAATGAGTTCCTGGAATGTCACATCGTAGTCCTTAAAAGAAAGATCGGGATGCGCGGGCAATCCCCGGTCGCGGCGCGGGTTTTTGCGTCACTATAATGGGTGAGCGGCGCTTTCGGCAAACGCCGACCGCGGCGGTGCTGGCGTGCCGACGCGCCGATGTGCCGGGGTTTGGCGGAAGGTGGCGCGCAGGAGCCACAGGATCTTCGCGGTTCGCGCGCGGAAATAGCGGCTGCGCGTGGCCGGGTTCGAGCCCAGGGGGTCTGGTAGGGTCGCGGCGAGCTCTGCCGCCTGACGGACGGTCAGACGCGCCACGCTTTCGTGAAAGTAGTAGTGGGCCGCGGCGTCGGCCCCATAGAGGCCGCGGCCGAATTGCGCGTCATTCAGGTAGATCTCGAGGATGCGGTCCTTGCGCACAAAGTGGGTGAGCGCGATCGTCAAAAGGGCCTCGTTGGCCTTGCGAAAGAACGTCCGGGACGGAGTGAGGAAGAGATTTTTGGCGGTCTGCTGGGTAATCGTGCTGGCCCCATAGACGATGTGCCCCGCGCGTAAGTCATAGCGGGCCGCCCATACGATGGCGCCGACATCAAAGCCGTCATTGCTGTAGAAGGTCGCGTCCTCGCCTTGGATCACGGCGCGGCGCAGCACAGGGGGGATGGCCGTCAATGGCACCGGCCGCCATCGCAGAGGCGGGCCGCCGTGGCGCGCGCGTTGCCTCAGGTAGGCGGCCATGAATCGGGATCGGGGGATGGGGCCATGCGCGAGGTGGGGGACGGCCGCCCAGCGGGCCACGAGGACGGCAAGGTCCAAAGCCACGCCGGCCAGCAAGAGAGCGGACACGAGGCGTATGAGCCGGGCCATTCTCAATGCGGCAATCCCCGCGAGCATCCGGCGGTTTGATGCAAGCTTACAAATGTCCGGCGTCTTGCATAGGGCCCCTGGGCCCTCCGCGCTTTGGCATCGTCACCGGGTGTTTTTAATCTCATCCATCATATCTCTTGGGCTTTACGCCCCTTTAAGGGTGCAGGACTGACGAATCCCGCGATATACTGGCGGCCCGCCGAAAGGCTTTAAGAGGCGGGCGCGACAGCATACCGGCTGGAGGGGTGGCGCGCCAAGGACCTATGGAAAACCGTAAACGCCAGGCGATCGTCCTGCTCTCGGGCGGTCTTGATTCGCTGCTCGCGGCCCGACTGATGCTCGATCAGGGCATCCACGTCGAGGGAATCAATTTCTTTACCGGTTTTTGCGTGGAGGGGCACACGCATGCCATACGCCGTGATCGCAAGGATCGTGCCGTGCGCAATAACGCCCTTCATAGCGCAGAACAGCTAGGGATCAGGCTGCACATGATCGACGTGATCGACGACTACAAAGACGTGGTCTTGAATCCGCGCCATGGCTACGGGGCACACCTGAACCCGTGTCTCGATTGCAAGGCCTTCATGGTGGGCCGCGCGCGGTCCTGGCTCGAGGAGCACGGTTTCGATTTCATTGTCACAGGCGAGGTCTTGGGGCAGCGGCCGATGTCGCAGAGGCGGGACACGTTTCCGGTGGTGGCGCGCGAATCCGGCGCCCTGGACCGGCTGGTACGGCCGTTGTCTGCGCGGCTCTTGCCGCCCACTCTCCCCGAACGCGAGGGCTGGGTGGATCGCGAGCGCCTGCTTGGTTTGAGTGGCCGCAACCGTAAGCCTCAGATCGCCTTGGCGCGCGCCTACGGTTTTGATTATGCGCAGCCCGCCGGCGGGTGTTGCTTTTTGACCGACGAAAACTATGCCCACAAGCTTCGGGACCTGTGGGCAAGTCGCGGCGCGCGACGTTATGATTTTGACGACATCATGCTCCTGAAGATCGGCCGCCACCTACGGCCGCACCCGTCCTTCAAGCTCATTATCGGCCGCGAAGAGGGGGAGAACCGATTTCTGGAGGGTTATCGCCACCGTTTCGCGCATTTGTGGGCGACTGAACATAAGGGGCCGCTTGTGCTTTTGCAGGGCGATGCCAACGAAACGAATCTCGATCTCGCATGCGCCATCACCGCGCGTTTCGGACAAGGGCGGTCCAAGGCGCGCGTGCGCGTGGCGGTGGGCGAGCCCGGCGGGTTGACGCGCGAGCGCGATGTGACGCCGTTACCGGCGCACGCATTGGCCGCCGAGTGGTATTTATAAGTTATGGATCTCGATGCCCGCTACCTGCTGTGCCCCATGCCGGTGATCCGCGTCAGCTCAGTCATTGGCCGGATGGCAGCCGGCGATACTCTGACCGTGCATTGCACGGACCCGGGGGCCTTGCACGACATACCGGCCTGGTGTCGCCTCGAGGGGCACGAGGTCGTAGAAACGCGCACCGAGCCCTCCGGTGACATCGTGATCGTCATACGGGCCGGAGGCTGAAGATGGCGGACAAGGGCGTGGCGCAGGCAGAAGACAAGGGTGCCACCGAGCCTCAAAGGGTCGTCTTGCGCGGACTGCTCGTCAATGTCGCGCTGGCCGCGGGTCAGCTTGTCATAGGCGTGATCGGGCGATCGGCGGCGCTGGTTGCCGATGGTTTCCATACCCTGTCGGACCTTTTGAGCGACACGCTGGTGCTGGCGGCCGCGCATTTCGGGGCCCAGGCGGCCGACGAGGATCACCCCTACGGGCATGCGCGCATCGAGACCGCCGGGACCTTCGGATTGAGCCTGGTGCTGGTCGGCGCCGGCGTCGGCATAGCGCTCCACGCGGCGGACGCCCTTAGCGCACCGGCGCGGCTTACGCGCCCCGATTTCCTGGCGCTCGCCATGGCGTTCGCGGCCATCGGCATCAAGGAAGGTCTATTTCGTTACATGCGCCGCGCGGGTTTGCGGCTGCAGTCCGAGCTTCTTCACGCCAATGCCTGGCACTACCGAACGGATGTCTTTTCCTCGATAGTGGTGGCAGTCGGCGTGGCCGGCAGCATGATGGGTGTGCGTGATCTCGATGCGGTAGCCGCCATCGGTGTCGCCATTCTCATCGTCCGCATGGGCGCCATGCTCGGCTGGCAGGCGATGCGCGAACTCGTCGACACGGGTCTTGAGACCGAGAAGCTTGAACGTATCCGCCATGTCATCTTGTCAATCGACGGCGTCCGCACCTTACATCTCTTGCGCACACGTCGCGCCGGGGGGCGGGCGTTCATCGATGTCCATATTCTTGTGGACGGGACCATCAGCGTGTCGGAAGGCCACCAGATCAGCGAGATGGTGCGCGTAGCCCTCATGCGCCATATAAGTAATATCGCCGACGTGGTGGTCCACACCGATTCGGAAGATGATGAGTATGCCGCGACCAATGCGCGCCTGCCGTTGCGTGCCGAGGTCTTGAAGCGCCTCGAGCATTATTTCGCGGGTATCGAGGCGGCTCCCGCCATCGAGTCGGTGGTCTTGCACTACCTGCGCGGGAAAATCATGGTGGAGTTGCGGTTGCCACTCGATCTGGCGCCAACCGCGGCCGCCGCCCGGGCCTTGCAAGCGCAATTCGCGCAGGCGGCCGCGCGTGATCCGCAAATCGGGTTCGTGCACGTCTGCTTTCAATAAATGCACCGCCATGGTGCATAGGATACGCGAATGCCCTGATATGGGGCACACGGATGGTATCGCATCCCCAAAAACGCGCGGCGCGCAGCGTTTGCTTGCTGGCATATTTCGTGCAAAATGGCCGCCTCAGGCATAATGACCGCCCCGGCGCCCCACAATAATTCAGAGTCAGGAGAAACGCATGTCCGCGAACGTCTTAAAAATGATCAAGGATAACGACGTGAAGTTCGTCGATTTCCGGTTTACCGACACTAAAGGAAAGGAACAGCACGTATCCGTGCCATCGCATACCGTGGATGAGCGCCTCTTTGAGGAAGGGAAGATGTTCGACGGTTCGTCCATCGCCGGCTGGAAGGCGATTAACGAGTCCGACATGGTCCTCATGCCCGACGCCGCCACCGCAGTACTCGATCCGTTCACCGAAGAACCCACCCTGCTTTTGCGCTGCGATGTGCTTGAGCCTGCAACCATGCAGGGCTATGACCGTGATCCGCGATCCCTCGCCAAGCGCGCCGAGGCTTACATGAAGAGCACGGGTATCGCGGATACAGCCTACTTTGGTCCCGAGCCCGAGTTTTTCATATTCGACGATGTTCGCTGGAGCGTCGACATGTCCGGCTCGTCTTGCCGTATCGACTCCGAGGAAGCGAGCTGGAACACTGGCAAGGATTACGATGGCGGCAATCTCGGCCATCGGCCGGGAGTCAAGGGCGGCTATTTCCCGGTCCCGCCGGTGGATTCCGCGCAAGATATTCGCAGCGCCATGGCGCTTGCCATGGCCGAGATGGGGCTCATCGTGGAGGCCCATCATCACGAGGTGGCAACCGCCAACCAGAATGAGATCGCCACCCAGTTCGGGCCGCTGGTGCGCAAGGCCGATGAGCTCCAGATTCTGAAATATTGCATTCATAACGTCGCCCGTAATCACGGCAAGACGGCGACATTCATGCCAAAGCCCATCGTCGGCGATAATGGCTCGGGCATGCATTGCCACCAGTCGCTGGCCAAGGGCGGCAAGAATCTCTTTACGGGTGATGGCTATGCCGGCTTGAGCGAGATCGCGCTTTTTTATATCGGCGGCATCATCAAGCACGCACGCGCCCTGAACGCCATTACCAACCCGCTCACCAATAGCTACAAGCGGCTTGTCCCCGGCTTCGAGGCCCCCGTCATGCTCGCCTACTCCGCGCGCAACCGTTCGGCCTCCATCCGCATCCCGCACGTGGCCAACCCCAAGGGCCGGCGCATCGAGGTTCGTTTCCCGGACCCGGGGGCCAACCCTTATCTCGCGTTTTCGGCCATGATGATGGCCGGCCTAGACGGCATCTTGAACAAGATCAATCCAGGAGACGCTGCGGACCATGATCTCTACGAGCTAAGCCCGAAAGAGGCGAAGAAGATCCCAACCGTCTGTCATTCCTTGGATATGGCCCTGGAGGCCCTGGACAAGGACCACAAGTTCCTGACCGTCGGCAATGTCTTCACGGACGATTTCCTAAGCTCCTACATCGCCCTTAAGATGCAGGAGGTCACGCGCCTGCGCATGACCACGCATCCTATCGAGTTCGACATGTATTACAGCGTCTAGGAAACCGCTGTCTATCACAAGACCCGGGTCCTCCCGGGTCTTTTTTTGCGCGATGATCGCCACCGTCCATCGCCATCTTGTGAACCGCAGGCCCTGGTGTTGATCAACCGGCCATTGTTTTCTGGGGGCATCGGCGGCCGCGGCCGTCGTCACTGTCCGCAAGCGTTTCTCCGACAGACACACAGGCCAGGCCACGCGCCTCCGTTGGCCCGGAATGGCCGCTCGACATGGTGGCCCGAGGGTCTCGTTTTGTCATCGGCCCGCTTGCCGGTCCTGCGGGCGCAAAAACGCTCGGTGCGCGCAAGGAGATGCCCCCGGCGGCCTTGGTGTTTACGGGTCACATGCGCCCGGCCGGCGAGCTATGGCCCTATTGAGGCGTTCTTTGCGTATCGGCTCGGGTGGGTTGGGGCTCAATGAGTGGGCGCCCCTTAAGGTATCGGCTGCCGAATTCCCACACGGTGGGCTCTTTCCGCGAGGCGGGCATGGCCCTGAAGCTAGGCGTGCGCGGGTCCTCGCAGGCAGAGATCCCTGAGGGCTGTATAGTTGCGGATCTCGGTTTTTCGGCCTTCGGTGGCGATGAGCCCGTCGTCACGCAGCTTGGAAAACATACGACTCACCGTCTCAAGCTTAAGGCCGAGGTAGTTACCGATTTCTTCGCGGGACATGGGCAAGTTGATGATCGCGCGCCCCTGGCCACGGGCTTCGAGGCGGTCGGCAAGGTTCAGGAGAAACGCCGCGACCTTGAGCTCGGCGGTCATCGTTCCCAGCACCATCATAAGCCCGTGGTCGTTTCCGATCGCGCCGCTTAGGAGCTTATGGAACTGATGTTGCAGGCGCGGCAGGTCAGACAGCAGCCCCTCTAGCTTGGCAAACGGGATTTCGCACACCTCGCTATCTTCAAGGGCCAGGGCGTTGCCGCGATGCATATCCGCGCTGATGGCATCTAGCCCCATGAGTTCGCCTTCCATGGGAAACGCTGTGATCTGCTCGTGGCCGCCGGCGCTCACCTCGTAAATTTTGAAGAACCCGGTGCGCACCGCGGCAAGGGATTGTAGGGGGTCGCCCGCGCGGAACAGGTGTTGGCCGGCAAATACCCGCCGCCGGCGCTTGACAAGTTCATCGAGCCTCCCCATCTCTTCGGCATCCAGACCCAGGGGGAGACAGATTTCCCGCAGGCTGCAGTTTGAACACCGTTGCCTTAGGCTGCTCTCGAAGCTCGTAACCGCCATGCGTCGTGTCATCCTATTTTATCGGTGCGGCGTCCCCGGCTGACCGCGTGCCATGCCGACCCGGAAAGACATTGCCAAATGTCTATAAGGATAAGCTACTTTTGATTAGTATCAAGGTCTGCCCGTGACGGGACGTAAGTTTACTCCCTGCCGGGGAGCGAGGGGAACGAATTATCCCCTTTGGGACGCGAGTTTATGCCTTTTGGGATAGAGAAATATCCCGACCCCATCCCCCCTGCACCAGATCGCCCCTGATCGCCTCTGATCCGTGGCCGCCCCGGGGCGCGCCCAGCTGTCACACGGCCTTTTTTCTGCCATCGGTTCACGCGGTTTCTCGTGCGTCCCATGTCGCAAAAGATCGCGCGAGTCCGAGCTTCCCATCCTTGAGCGCCCGCCCTTAGGTCAGAAAGACCCGCACCTGCCAGCGGTCGCTGGAATCGCGCCTTGGCGCACCCCATCGCGCACCACCCGGTCTAGGGTGCAGACGACCATCGCCTCACCGATCGGGATCCCGCGGCCCAATACCGTTTGCGAAAGTCCTTTTCCCTCCCAAAGAAACGAAAGAATGGCCACTGACCCCGGAGCGGCAGGCCCCGCCGTCATGGTGGGCAACGGCCCATCAGGGCGGG